>NZ_JAWOAI010000172.1:0-15297 GCF_033194735.1 Streptomyces sp. W16 | reverse complement strand
GAAGCCCGGTCCGAAGCCGGGGCCACCGGGACCGCCCGGGCCACCCGGCCCGAAGGGACCGAAAGCCGCACGCCGCCCGTCGGGGCCACCCCGGCCGCGCCGGGAGTGGCCTTCCTGTCCATGTCCACGCTCGTATCCGTGGGTACGCATCGCAATCACTCCATTCCATCGTTGATCTGTCGCGATGCGTCAACGATATATCGGAACTGTTCGGATGACAAGCCCCTGCCGAAGACACGGCTACTCGCGCCGGAGGCGCCCGCTCCGCTCCAGCAGCCAGTCGTCGACCGCCGCGAAGTCCGCACCGGTGAGGCCGGTCATCGAATCCACGCGGTGGAGCAGGGCGGGTCCTCGGTGGTGGGCCGACACCCAGGCGTGGTCGAGGTCGGTGATCTCGTCGTCGACCCAGACGAAGGGGCGTCCCGCCGCGGCTCGGACGAGGGCTCGGGTCTTCCAGTTGAGTACGCCGGACTCGTACTCCTGCGACGCCTCCGGCAGGTCGGCCACCGGAAGCCGTGGCAGCCCGAGGAGCGGGGACAGCACCTCGTTGGCGTCCTCCATCCACGCGGTGGCCCACATCAGCTCGCAGGGCAGTGCCAGCAGCCGCGGAACATGGCCCACGTCGATCTTCACCAGCTGAGGATTCGACGTGCTCTGCCAGTCCTCCCATCCCTGAGAGCTCGACGGAATCAGCGCCCCTCCGAGGGGCAGGAGTGTCCCGTCGACGTCCAGGAAGAACAGCGGGCGTTCCGCTCGTCCGGTCACGACTCCTCGCTCACCGTCTCCGACCCTTCCTCTAAAGTCGCCCGCATGACCGACCCCTCCTACCTCACCGCGGTCCGGGAGTCGTACGACACCGTGGCCGACGACTACGTCCAACTCGTCAAGACTCCGGCCGAGTTGGACCCGCTGTCACGTGCGATGCCGGCCGCCTTCGCGGAGACCGTGCGGTCGGCGGGCCTCGGGCCGGTGGCGGACCTGGGGTGCGGGCCCGGCAGAGTCACCGCGTATCTGGCGGAGTTGGGGGTGCCGGTCTTCGGTGTCGACCTGTCCCCGAGGATGGTCGAGCTGGCCCGCCGCGCCTACCCGGAACTGACCTTCACCGTGGGCTCGATGACCGCGCCGGAGATCGGCGACGGCGAACTGGGCGGTGTCCTCGCCTACTACTCCACGCACCACACCCCGCCGGAACAACTGCCGGTCGTGTTCGGCGAGTTCCACCGCACCCTCGCGCCCGGCGGCCATCTGATGCTGGCCGGCCACGTGGGAGAGGGCCAACTCGTGCGCCCGACACAGGGATACGGCGGCCGTCCCGTGTCCTACGAGTCCCATCTGCTCCCGCCGGACCGGATCACCGAGTTGCTGGAGGGAGCCGGACTCACGATCACCGCCCGGCTGATCCAGGAGCCCGTCGCGGGAGCGAAGCGGAGGTATGCCACCTTCCTGGCCTGGAAACCTGAGCACCCCTCGTCGTCGTAACGACCCCTTCGGGCCACGAAATCGGTCCAGTACCCCCGAATTGGCCTTGGTCCGACAGACCGGGGAACCTCTAGCGTCGGAGCATGCGGATTCGAATCGTTGACGCGTTCACCGACCGTCCCTTCGCCGGCAATCCGGCCGGGGTGGTGCTTCTCGATGCCTTCCCGGAGGACGACGACTGGCTGCAGAAGGTCGCGCTGGAGGTGAATCACGCCGAGACGGCGTTTGCGCACCGGCTGCCCGAGGGCGGGGCGGCCGACTGGGCGCTGCGGTGGTTCACGCCGGCCACCGAGGTCGCGATGTGCGGACACGCGACCCTCGCCACGGCCCATGTGCTGCACACCACCGGCGCCCACGAGGGCGCCGTGCGGTTCACCACCCGCAGTGGTGTGCTCATCGCCACGCCGGCACCGGACGGGTCGATCACCCTCGACTTCCCGACCGCCCCGCTCACCCCCGTCGAGATCCCGGACGGCGTCACCGAGGCCCTGGGCGCGGAGGCCCTGACCGCCTTCGACACCGGGCCGAACATCCGCGACCTGGTCGTCGAACTCGCCGACGAGAAGACCGTCGTAGGACTGACACCCGACCACAAGGCCCTCGCCGCCCACTCAGAGCGCGGCATCATCGCCACCGCCCGCGCCGAAGACCCCACGCGGGGCTACGACTTCGTCTCCCGCTGCTTCTTCCCGAACGTCGGCATCGACGAGGACCCGGTCACCGGCAGCGCGCACACGGCGCTGGCCCCGTACTGGTCGGAGCGGCTCGGCAGCACTGTTCTCACCGGGCTTCAGGCCTCGCCGCGCACCGGGCTCGTCCGTACCGAACTGCGCGGCGACCGCACCCTGTTGACCGGGCGGGCGGTCACGACCATCGACGGCGAGCTGCTCGTCTGAGCCGCAACAGGCCTGCCCCGCACGGGACTTACGCCGTCGGCAGCCAGCCCACCTTCCCCGCCAGCAGCGCATAACCGACGAACGCCCCGATGTCGAGCAGGGAATGCGCCACGACCAAGGGGCCCACGCGGCCCCAACGGCGGTACAGGTAGACGAAGACCACGCCCATCACCATGTTGCCGACGAAGCCACCGATGCCCTGGTAGAGGTGGTAGCTACCGCGCAGTACGGAACTGGCCACCAGCGCGGTTCCCGGCGTCCAGCCCAACTGGCCCAGGCGGCGCAGCAGATAGCCCACGACGATCACTTCTTCGAGGATCGCGTTCTGCATCGCGGAGAGGATCAGGACCGGGTACTTCCACCAGACGTCGGGCAGCGCCTCGGGCACCACCGTGAGGTTGAAGCCGAGACCCCGTGCGGCCAGGTAGAACGCGATGCCGGTGCTGCCGATCACCGCCGCGATCGCCGCGCCGCGGCCCAGGTCGGGCCAGGGCCTGGTGCGGTCGAAGCCGATCGTGCGCAGGCTCTCGCCCTCCCTGAGGAGGAAGTGCGCCACGAGGGCGACCGGGACAAGTGCCGACGCGATTCCGAACAGCTGCCAGGCGAGATCCAGCCATGGCCGGCCGGGCGCGGCCGAGGCGTTGAGGGTGGCCGCCTGGTCCTTGAGACCGCCCGGTTTCGTGACCGATCCGACAAAGCTGATCAGGGCGGACACTCCACTCGCACCGAGCGAAAGCCCCAGAACGAGCAGTGCCTCGGACCGGAGAATCCGCCGCGTCGGCCGCTCCAGCGGAAAAGTTTCGGCCACCTGCCCTGCCTCCACCTGCACACCTGCCTTCAGTTCGGAAATCCCGCCTCACGCCCATCTTCGCCCCGCTAGGGTCTCGAAAGAACTTACGAAGATCGTGCGCGACAGGCCGTTGGGGGAGACGGAGGCACGAGGTTCAAAACAGGGAGGGGCACCACCGTCATGGGACGTCACAGCTTGCCCGATCCGGACAGGGCGGACGGCAGCGACCCCCGTCCTCGCGCGCGCCGCCGCAAGGTGGCCCTCGCCACGGTGCTTGTGCTGACCGTCGCCGGCGGTACCGCGGTCGCGGTGCGGAGCGGGCTGCTCTCCTTCGGTTCCTCCTGCCGCAAGGACGCGGTACGGCTGAAACTGGCCGCCTCTCCCGACATGGCTCCCGCCCTGCGCGCGGCGGCCGGACAGGCACGCGACGAGAACATCACGTCCGACGGGCAGTGCCTGAACATCTCGGTGACCGCCGAGGAGTCGTACAAGGTCGCGGACACGCTCAAGTCGGGCAAGCACCCGGACGTACAGGTGTGGGTGCCCGACTCGGAGTTGTGGGTGAACCAGGTCACCTCGGCCGCCGACGCGGAGGCGACGGAGGTGACTCCCGCGGGCAATGTGGCCGCCACTCCGGTCGGTGTGGCGATGGTCCCGGCCGCCGCGAAGTCGCTGGGGTGGCCGAAGAAGACGTACACCTGGCTGGACCTGGCCGGTGCCACCCTCCAGGACGACTCGCTGCGGCTGGGGGCGGCCGATCCGGCGCGCAGCGCGACGGGGCTGCTGGCGCTCACGCAGTTGAGTACGGCCGCCGCCAAGGTCAAGGGCGGTGACACACAGGCGGCGGCGATGATGAAGACGCTGTCGCAGCGGATCTCGGACACCGACAGCCAGGTCCTGGACACCCTGCCGCGCGACTCCTCCGGCACCGAGCAGGGCAATCCGAAGCGCAACCAGGCGCTGGTGCTGAGCGAGCAGTCGGCGTTCGCGTACAACGCGTCGGCCGACGGCGGGAGTCTCGACCTGTTCTATCCGAAGGACGGCTCCCCTCGGCTGGACTACCCGTACAACCTGGTGGACCGGGAGCGGCTGACGACGGACGAGAGCCGGGCCGCGATCCGGTTCATGACGTATCTGAGCAAGCCCGCGCAGCAGAAGCTGATGGTGAAGTACGGCTTCCGCACCGATGACGAGGCTGCGCCGAAGGCGGTGGTCGCCAAGGCCGGCGGCAGCAGTCCGCAGCCGTACGCCGTGGCGCCGGCCGAGCCGGCCTCCGACGCGGCGCTCCAGGAGGCGCTGGGGACCTGGACGATCACGGTGCAGAGCGCGCGGATCACCACGGTCGTGGACGCGTCGTCGTCGATGTCGGAATCGGTGCCGGGGACCGGGCAGTCGCGGATGGACGTCACCAAGGCGTCGTTGTTGCAGGCGCTGGCCACGTTCACGCCCGAGGACGAGATCGGGCTCTGGGAGTTCTCCACGAAGCTCGACGGCGACAAGGACTACCGCGTCCTGGTGCCGACCGAGCGGCTCGGCGACCGCGTGGGCAGCGGCACCCAACGGGACAGCCTGTCGGCGGCGTTCGGGAGTCTGAAGCCGGTGCCGAACGGCGCGACGGGGCTGTACGACACCACGCTCGCCGCGTACAGGGCGGCCATGTCCTCTTACGCGGACGGGAAGTTCAACGCGCTGGTGATTCTGACCGACGGGGTCAACCAGGACCCGGGCAGCATCTCGCGCACCACGCTTCTCAAGCAGTTGCGCCAACTCGCCAGCCCTGAGCGGCCGGTGCCGCTGATCATGATCGCGGTGGGTCCGGAGGCCGACAAGGAGGAGGCCCGGCAGATCGCCGAGGCGACCGGCGGCTCGGGCCACGAGGTGAGCAACCCCGCCCAGATCCAGTCGGTGATCCTCCAGGCCATCGTGGCGGCGGGTGCGGCGGGCGCCTCGGCCAACGCGGGCTGAGGCAGCGGCGGTTCACCCCAGCGGTGCCGGTTCCGGCAGGCCCACCGGCCACGTGTGGACCGGCTCCCCGAGGTGCATCAGCTCGCTGTAGCGGCGGGTCGTCGCGGCGAAAGCGGCTTCCCTGCTGAGGCCCTGTTCGAGGGCCCGGTGGAAGGTGCCGGACTGCCAGGTCGCGCCGTTGGCCCGGCGCCGGCAGCGTTCGTCGATCACGCCCAAGTACAGGTCCCGGTCGGCCGGTTCGACCCCCCACGCGTCAAGCCCGGCTTCGGCGAGCGGCAGCAGTTCGTCGCGTACGAGGGCCACCGCGTCGATCTCGGTGGTGCCGCCGAGCCGTCCGCGCCGGGGCCAGAGCAGGCGGGCGTCGATGCCGTGGCGGCACGCGGTGTCGAAGTTGGCGGCGGCGGCCTCGAAGGGCAGCCGGGTCCACACCGGCCGCGACTCCTCGGCGAGGGCGCGCACGACGCCGTAGTAGAAGGCGGTGTTGGCGATGACGTCGGTGACGGTGGGTCCCGCGGGCAGGACGCGGTTCTCGACGCGCAGGTGCGGGACGCCGTCGGCGATGCCGTAGACCGGGCGGTTCCAGCGGTACACCGTGCCGTTGTGCAGGACGAGTTCGGCGAGGGTGGGGATGCCGCCGGTGTCGAGCACGTCGAGGGGTTCCTCGTCGTCGTGGACCGGGAGCAGGGGCGGGAAGTAGCGGAGGTTCTCCTCGAAGAGGTCGAACGCGGAGGTGACCCAGCGTTCGCCGAACCAGGTGCGGGGGCGGACGCCCTGGGCCTGGAGTTCGGGCGGACGGGTGTCGGTGGCCTGCTGGAAGAGCGGCGGGCGGGACTCGGGCCACAGTTCGCGGCCGAACAGGAAGGGCGAGTTGGCGCCCACGGCGACCTGCGCGGCGGCGACGGCCTGGGCGGCGTTCCACACGTCCGCGAAGCGGTCCGGGGTGACCTGGAGGTGCAGCTGCACGGAGGTGCAGGCGGCTTCGGGCGCGATGGAGCCGGACGTGCAGGTGAGGTGCTCGACGCCGTCGATGTCGAGGACGAAATCCTCGCCCCTGGCGGCCACGATCTGGTCGTTGAGCAGGGTGTAGCGGTCCACCGCGGAGAGGTTCGAGGAGACCAGGTCGTCCCGGTCGAGCGTCGGCAGAATGCCGATCATCACTATTCCGGCGTCGACCTCGCCCGCTTTCCGATGGGCATATGCCAGGGACGTGCGGATCTCCTCGGCGAGCCGGTCGAATACCCGGCCCTCCAATCGATGTGGGGCAATGTTGACTTCCAGATTGAACATGGCGAGTTCTGTTTGGAAATCTCGGCTCGCGATGCGTTCGAGGACCTGTGCATTCAGCATTCTCGGCATGCCGTCGGCACCGGCGAGGTTGAGTTCGATCTCCAGCCCCATGAGGTTCTTGGGGCGGTCGAACCGCTTCTCGGCCAGCAGCCGCTCCAGTCCCGTCAGGCACCGCCGCAGCTTGGCGCGGTAGCGCTGGCGGTCGGCGAGCTCGAACGGCCCCGCCACGACCTTCTCCCCCATCGAAGCCCCACCTCCTCGTCCCGGGTCAGGAAGGATGATGCCCAGACCTGGCGATCGATAACGTCCCGCGGCGGGCCGGCGCCCGCTACTCTGGTCCGAAGTGACCCGCGGCACATTCACGAGGCATGGGGCGCTGGACGGTTCCGCACACAATGAGGGTCTCGTGAAAAACGCCGACGAGAATTGGCCGACCGCATCGGTGACATATCCCGAGGTCATCGCCGTTTCCCCGGTTCGGAACCGGGATGATTCCCACGAATCGCTGGCCGAATGGTCCCTTGTTGTTCATACGGGAAACGGTTAGACGAAACACCGTCTGAACACGTGTCGTATAAACTCCGCGAACAAGGCAGAAGGTTGGTGCCCACGATCCTGGTCCCGCCGTCGAGGTGACGTGCGGCGGGCTGTACCCATGTGCACAGCACCCCCGGCCCCCGCCTCTCTGACCCCGAGAGCTGACAGCGCCGTCCGCCCCCGTCCCGCCCTCGCGCCACCGTGCCTGTCGAATGAGAGGCGACCCACCATGCCGCTGCATTTCCCCCCGGCTCCCGCGCCCGCCCTGCGCTCCGTTCTCACGGCACTCGGTTCCCCCACCGCCGTCCGCGAGGCCCGAACGCCCTCCCTGCGCGCGGCCCAGGGGCCCGCCACACCCGAACTCCCGTTGCCCGTCCATGTACTGGACGACGTCACACCGGAGGGGACCGCCGTCACCTCGCTGGCCGGGTGGCGTTTCCTGATCCGCTGCGGTGACCGCGCGGTCGCCGCCGCCGAGACGATGCTGACCCCCGACGGCTGGGCGTTCTCGCACTTCTTCGAGGGCCCCTACATCACCGCGACCGAGCGGGCGCTGCGCCAGGCCGAGAACATGAAGGGCGCCTACCAGCCGCGCCTGCTGTCCGTGCCCGGCCTCTACATGCTCACGCTGTGGCTGCACGGCGATCTCACCGCGGACGGCGCCGGCGGCCACCCCGCCGCGACCGATCTGCTGGTCCCACTGGCCCCGGCACCCCCCGGCATCGCGGCCCACCGTCCGCACCGGGTCGCCGAGTTGCTGCCGGTGCTGACTCATCGGGTGACTCCGGCGCCACTACTCGGTTCACCCGCCTGACTTCTCTCCGCTGTCACCTCCGTACCCCGCCGCCGAATTCCCGGTAGCGGGGTACGATCGCGTTTCCGATCCTCTTTATGTTCGTAACGCTCGTACGAGCAGGAAAAGGCTCGTACGAGCCGGGAATTGGGATGAACCGTCCGCGCGGGTGATGCGTCATCAACCTGTGAGAAGCGGTGCCGCTAAATCCCTGCGGATTGACGCCCGTAGGGCAACACTGGGTTCGGACCAACTCAACACCACGGGGGACGGACATGACCACAACAGAGCGAGAGATCCCACCAATGTGCAAGCACCAGCCGCCGTGTCCCACAGCCGAATCAGCCGACCGGGAATCCGCCCGCCTCACGGCGCACCACCCGGAGCAGGGCTGGAGCCTGCTGTGCAACGGCGTTCTCCTGTTCGAGGACACCGGTGAGCTCCTGCCCGACGGCCAGATCATCGCCCCGCACCGCCAGGTGATGACTGCCGCTTGAGCATTTCAAGGACATGTTCAAGGACATGAGGGGCCGGCCGCACACACGAAGTGCGCACCGGCCCCGACGCATATCCGGGGTCAATCACTCCCCGTAGTCGACTGCTGTCCGAGCGCCTCCCCTAGTGCGAAATACTCGAACCAGTCGAAGGCCGCCGTGCCCTCGCTGACATACATGCCGATCACCCGGCCGGTGAAGCCCCCGGCGACCTGGGTGGAGAGATAGCGACCGTCCAACTCGGCCAGTTCTACGGCACCTTCGGGGCCCTCTATGGAAAAGGTGAGGGTGTCGGGGCCGCGCGTGCCGGTGTCGGCCGTGCCGATCTCGACGGCGAGGGTGACCGGGCCGGGCGGTACCTGGCGCTCCGCGACCCGCTGCCGTACCGGGCCGATCCGCGCGACCACGCTCACCACTCCCCCGGCGACCTCGATGTCGTAGTGATGCGCCTCGTCCATGCGGACGGAGAGTCCGGCGCGCGCGGAGCCGGGGTCGATGCGGACCGCCGCCCGGCAGTCGGGGTGCTGCTGTCGGCGTCCGAGGAACGCGGGGCCCGTCCGCGCGTTCAGGGTCAGCCGGCCGGGCCGCTCGGTCAGTGACCAGCCGGCGTCCGGCCTGCGGCGCGGGGAGATCCAGGAGAAGGCGAGGGTCGGGGCGTCGAAGTCGTCGCGTACCGGCGGGAGTTGGAAGGGGTGCCAGGCCTTCGGCGCCGGGTGCTGTTCCTGTACCGGGCCGACCCGTGGCCAGCCGTCCGCCCACTCCACCGGGGTCAGGAAGGTCTCGCGGCCCAGCACGTGGAAGCCGGGGAACCAGCCCCGGGGCCGGGTGCCGAGGAGCACCATCCACCAGGTGCCGTCGGGGGCGGTGACCAGGTCGGCGTGGCCGGTGCTCTGGATGGGGAGGTCGGTGCTGCGGTGGGAGAGGATCGGGTTGGCGGGGGCCGGTTCGTAGGGGCCGCGCGGAGAGCGGGCGCGGGCGATCGAGACGCTGTGGCCGTGTGCGGTGCCGCCCTCGGCCACCATCAGGTACCACCAGTCGCCGACGCGGTAGAGGTGCGGGGCCTCCGGGTGCTGTAGTCCCGTGCCGGACCAGATCGGGAGCGGGCCCTCCAGGACCTTGCCGGTCGTCGTGTCGATGCGGGCAACTTTCACCCCGGCCACGGCACACCAGCAGTTCCCGTCCTCGTCCCAGGCCAGGTCGGGGTCGATGCCGGGTACGTCGACGAGCACCGGGTCCGACCAGGGGCCCTCGGGCCGGTCTGCGGTGACGAGGAAGTTGCCCTTGCCGCCCACGTCGGTGGTGATGAGGTGGAAGCGGCCGTCGTGGTGGCGGAGGGTCGGGGCGTAGATGCCGGCCGAGGCGGGGGTGTCGTCCGGCAGGTCCAACTGGCTCGGCCGGTCAAGGGCGTTGCCGATCTGGCGCCAGTGCACCAGGTCCCGGCTGTGGAAGAGCGGGACGCCGGGGAAGTACTCGAAGCTGGAGCACGCGAGGTAGTAGTCCTCGCCGACCCGGCACACGCTGGGGTCGGGATGGAAGCCGCCGATGACCGGGTTGTCGTAGGTCCGCATGCGCCTCAGCCCCTCCGTCCAGCCCCGTGTTCGAAAGTTTCGGGCTGATTGGCGAACGTTACGAAGCGGGACTGTAGGTGGATCCGCCAGTGGGGGCAAGGTCGGGCGCGGGGGCGAGTTGCAGGCTGAGCACCATGGTGAGGCCGCCGCCGGGTGTGTCCTCCGCGCTGAGCGTGCCGCCGAGGGCCTCGGTGAAGCCGCGAGCGACCGCCAGGCCGAGGCCCACTCCGGCGCCGCGCGGGGCGTCGCCGTAGCGCTGGAAGGGTTCGAAGATGCGGTTCTTCGCCTCGTCGGGGACGCCCGGGCCGCGGTCGACCACCCTGATCTCGACGCGGTCGGCGATGGCACTCGCCTTGACCAGTACGGGAGTTCCCTCCGGGCTGTACTTCACCGCGTTCTCGACCAGGTTCGCCACCGCCCGCTCCAACAGGCCGGGGTCGACGGCCACCATGGGCAGTGTCTCCGGGATGTCGAGTTCGACGGTGTCCTCGGGAACTCCGCCCAGCGCCATCGGGACGACCTCGTCGAGGTCCACCTCGCGGATCATCGGGGTGACCGTGCCGGTCTGCAGGCGGGACATGTCGAGGAGGTTGCCGACGAGGTTGTCGAGGCGGTCGGCGCCGTCCTCGATGCCGGCCAGCAGCTCCGCCTGGTCCTCGTCCGACCAGGCGACGTCCTCGGAGCGGAGGGAAGTGACGGCCGCCTTGATGCCGGCGAGTGGCGTCCGCAGGTCATGGCTCACGGCGGCCAGGAGGGCCGTGCGGATGCGGTTGCCCTCGGCCAACGCGCGGGCCTGGTCTGCCTCTTCGCGCAGGCGGCGGCGATCGAGTACGACGGCTGCCTGCGCCGCGAAGGCGGCCAGGACGCGGCGGTCCTCGGCGGGCAGTACCCGGCCCGAGAGGGCAAGGGCCATGTGGTCGCCGACCGGTACGTCGACGTCCGCGTCCTCGGGGTTCTGGCAGGGGCGTGGGCCGACGCTGCCCGCGCAGGTCCAGGGTTCGACGTCGCTCGCGCGCTCCAGCAGGGCGGCGGACTCCATGCCGAAGGTCTCCCGGACCCGTTCCAGGAGGGCCTCCAGGCTGGTTTCGCCGCGCAGCACATTGCCCGCGAGGAAGGAGAGGATCTCCGACTCGGCGCGCAGCCGGGCCGCCTGGTGGGTGCGCCGGGCGGCAAGGTCGACCACCGACGCGACCGACACCGCGACGGCCACGAAGATCGCGATGGCGACGATGTTCTTGGGGTCCGCGATGGTGAAGGTGTGCACGGGCGGGGTGAAGTACCAGTTCAGCAGCAGCGATCCGACCGCCGCCGAGGCCAGCGCGGGGAACAGTCCGCCGAGCAGGGCCGCCGCCACGGTCAGCGTCAGATACAGCAACATGTCGTTGGCCAGGCCGACTTCGGGCGCGACACTGCTCAACAGCCAGGTCAGCAGCAGCGGTCCGCCGATACCGGCCAGCCAGCCCCAGACGATGCGGGCCCGCCCGAGCCGCGCGCCCCGGTTCACGGGCAGTCCGCGTCCCTTGCCCGCCTCGTCGTGGGTGATGAGGTGGACGTCGAGATCGGGCCCTGAGTCCCGGGCGACCGTCGAGCCGACCCCCGGACCGAAGACGTACTGCCAGCCTTTCCGGCGGGAGACGCCGAGGACGATCTGGGTGGCGTTGACTCCGCGCGCGAAGTCCAGCAGGGCCACCGGGATGTTCTCGCCCACGACTTGGTGGAAGGTGCCGCCCAAGTCCTCGACGAGCGTGCGCTGTTGGGCGAGTTCCTTCGGGGAGGCCGAGGTCAGGCCGTCACTGCGGGAGATGTAGACCGCCAACACCTCGCCGCCCGCGCCCTTTTCGGCGAGGCGGGCGGCCCGGCGGATCAGCGTGCGCCCCTCCGGACCGCCGGTCAGGCCCACGACGATGCGTTCGCGTGAGCCCCAGATCGCCGAGACGCGGTGTTCGCTGCGGTACTCCTGGAGGTAGGCGTCGACCCGGTCGGCGAGCCAGAGGAGCGCCAACTCCCGCAGGGCGGTGAGGTTTCCGGGGCGGAAGTAGTTGGAGAGGGCCGCGTCGACCTTGTCCGGTTTGTAGATGTTGCCGTGTGCCATGCGGCGCCGCAGCGCGGGCGGTGACATGTCGACGAGTTCGATCTGATCGGCCCGGCGGACGACCTCGTCCGGGACGGTCTCCTGTTGCCGTACGCCGGTGATGGACTCGACGATGTCGCCCAGGGATTCCAGGTGTTGGATGTTGACGGTGGAGATCACGTCGATGCCCGCGGCGAGGAGTTCCTCGATGTCCTGCCAGCGCTTGGCGTTGCGGGAGCCGGGGATGTTGGTGTGCGGCAGTTCGTCGACGAGGGCGACTTCGGGGTGGCGGGCGAGGACCGCGTCGACGTCCATCTCGCTGAACGTCGTGTCCCGGTAGGCGAGTTCGCGGCGCGGGATCTCCTCCAGGCCGTGCAGCATCACCTCGGTGCGCGGCCGGCTGTGGTGTTCCACGAAGGCGACCACGCAGTCGGTGCCGCGCTCGATACGGCGGTGCGCCTCGGACAGCATCGCGTACGTCTTGCCGACGCCCGGTGCCGCGCCGAGGTAGATCCGGAGCTTGCCGCGTCCCATGTCATCCTTCGAAGCGATAGCCCATGCCGGGCTCGGTGATCAGATAGCGGGGGCTCGACGGGTCCCCTTCCAACTTCCGGCGCAACTGGGCCATGTAGACCCGGAGATAGTTGGTCTTGTTGCTCTGGGACACCCCCCACACCTCCTGCAACAGGTACTTCTGTGTGACGAGGCGGCCCGGGTTGGTGATCAGGATCTCCAGCAGATGCCACTCGGTGGGGGTGAGCCGGATGTCGTGTCCGCCGCGGGTGGCGCGCTTGGCGAGCAGGTCGATGGTGAAGTCGTCGGTGGTGACCAGGGTGGTCGTCGGGGCGAGCGGTACGTCCTCGACGCGGCGGACGGCGGCCCGTAGCCGGGCGAGGAGTTCGTCCATGCTGAACGGCTTGGTGATGTAGTCGTCGGCGCCCGCGTCGAGGGCGGCGACCTTCTCGTCGGAGGCCTGCCGCGCCGACAGCACCAGGATCGGGACCCGGGTCCAGCCGCGCAGCGCCTTGATGACGTCGACGCCGTCCATGTCGGGCAGTCCGAGGTCGAGCATCACGACGTCCGGCTGTCGCGCCGCCGCGAGCCGGAGCGCGGTGGCGCCGTCGGGGGCCGCGTCCACGCCGTACTGGCGGGCCTGCATGTTGATCACGAGGGCCCGTACGAGCTGCGGGTCGTCCTCCACCACCAGCACCCGTGTCATGGGGGTGTGCCTTTCGTGTGGTCCCTGGCATGGCGGCGGGAGTCGGCGGCGCCGGGATCTCTCCCGGGCCGCCGACTCCCCTGCCGGTCGCGTAACGCCATCAGCTCTTCGTCACAAGGGACTTGAGCGCGATGTTGAGTTCCAGCACGTTCACCGTGGGCTCACCGATGAAGCCGAGGGTGCGGCCGTCGGTGTGCTCGTCGACCAGCTTCTGCACCTGGGTGACGGTCAGGCCGTTCTTCTCGGCGATGCGGTGGACCTGGAGGTCCGCGTACGCCGGAGAGATGTCCGGGTCGAGGCCCGAGCCGGAGGAGGTCACCGCGTCGGCGGGCACCTGGGACGCCTTGACCGTGTAGCCGGGCACCGAGTTGTCCTTGATGACGGCGGCCTTGGCGTCCTTCACCTGCTGGACGAGGACCTTGCTGTCGGCGGAGAGGTTGGTGGCACCGGAGAGGATCAGCTTGTACTGGGTGTTGACGCTGTTGGCGCCGAGCCCGTTCTGCGGGCGGCCCTGGAACCACTTGAGGTCCGGGTCCGGGGTCTCCTGCCCCTTCTTCAACGGCAGGTTGTACGACTGCCCGATCAGGGACGAGCCGACGACCTTGCCGTCCGACTTGATCTCCGAGCCGTTCGCCTTGCCGGGGAAGATCCCCTGCGCGATGCCGGTGACGACCAGCGGATAGATGACACCGGTCACCAGGGTCAGCACGAGCAGGGCGCGCAGGCCCGCCCAGAGCAACCGGGCTGTGTTGGATACCGAGTTGTTCATAACTGGTCAGCACGCTTTCAAAAAGTTACAGCCCGGGGATGAGGGAGATGAGCAGGTCGATGATCTTGATGCCGATGAAGGGCGCGATCAGCCCGCCGATGCCGTAGATCGTCAGGTTGCGGCGCAGCATCTTGTCGGCGCTGACCGGCCGGTACTGCACACCCCGCAGGGAGAGCGGGACCAGCGCGATGATGACCAGCGCGTTGAAGATGACCGCCGACAGGATGGCGGAGTCCGGCGAGGACAGGCCCATCACGTTGAGCTTGTCCAGGCCCGGGTAGACCGCCGCGAACAGCGCCGGGATGATCGCGAAGTACTTCGCGACGTCGTTGGCGATCGAGAACGTCGTCAACGCGCCCCGGGTGATGAGGAGTTGCTTGCCGATCTCGACGATCTCGATGAGCTTGGTCGGGTTCGAGTCGAGGTCGACCATGTTGCCGGCCTCCTTCGCGGCCGACGTACCGGTGTTCATCGCGACGCCGACGTCCGCCTGGGCCAGCGCGGGCGCGTCGTTCGTGCCGTCACCGGTCATCGCGACCAGCTTGCCGCCGGCCTGCTCCCGCTTGATGAGGGCCATCTTGTCCTCGGGAGTGGCCTCCGCGAGGAAGTCGTCGACGCCGGCCTCGTCGGCGATCGCCTTGGCGGTCAGCGGGTTGTCACCGGTGATCATGATGGTCTTGATGCCCATGCGGCGCAGCTCGTCGAACCGCTCGCGCATGCCCGCCTTGACTACGTCCTTGAGGTGGATGACCCCCAACACCCGTGCGCCTTCGGTGTCTTCGACGGCCACGAGCAGCGGGGTGCCGCCGGCCGCCGAGATCCGGTCGGTGAGGGCGCCGGCGTCCTCGGACACCTCGCCGCCCCGCTCCCGGACCCAGGTGACGACCGAACCGGCCGCGCCCTTGCGGATCTTGCGCCCGTCGACATCCACACCCGACATACGGGTCTGGGCGGTGAAGGCGATCCACTCGGCGTGGGCCAACTCGCCCTGGTGGCGCTCGCGCAGACCGTACTTCTCCTTCGCCAGGACGACGATGGAACGGCCCTCGGGCGTCTCGTCGGCCAGCGAGGAGAGCTGCGCGGCGTCGGCGACCTCGGCCTCGGTGGTGCCGGTCACCGGCACGAACTCGGAGGCCTGACGGTTGCCGAGGGTGATGGTGCCGGTCTTGTCGAGCAGCAGCGTGGAGACGTCACCGGCGGCCTCAACTGCCCTGCCGGACATGGCCAGTACGTTCCGCTGCACCAGCCGGTCCATGCCCGCGATGCCGATCGCGGAGAGCAGTGCGCCGATGGTCGTAGGGATCAGACAGACCAGGAGGGCCACCAGCACGATCAACGTGAGGTGCGTGCCCGCGTAGTCCGCGAACGGCGGCAGCGTGGCACAGGCGAGCAGGAAGACGATGGTGAGGGACGCCAACAGGATGTTCAG
>NZ_JAWOAI010000171.1:0-2795 GCF_033194735.1 Streptomyces sp. W16 | reverse complement strand
AAAACAAAATCGACCAGGGCGATCATCCGGTCGATGAAGGTCTCGCCGGGCTTCGTCGTGATCTTGATGACGATGCGGTCGGAGAGGACCTTCGTACCACCGGTGACGGCGCTTCGGTCACCGCCGGACTCGCGGATGACGGGCGCGGACTCGCCGGTGATGGCCGACTCGTCGACACTCGCGACGCCCTCGACGACGTCACCGTCGCCGGGGATGATGTCGCCGGCTTCGCAGACGACCAAGTCGCCGATGCGCAGCTCGGTGCCGGGCACCTGCTCCTCGACGGTGCCGTTGAGCCGCCGGGCCACCGTGTCGGTCTTGGCCTTGCGCAGGGTGTCGGCCTGCGCCTTGCCACGGCCCTCGGCGACGGCCTCCGCCAGGTTGGCGAAGATGACGGTCAGCCACAGCCAGACGCTGATCGCCCAACCGAACCAGTCGCCCGGGTCCTTGAAGGAGAAGATCGTGGTCAGCACGGACCCGACCCACACCACGAACATGACGGGCGACTTGACCATCACCCGCGGGTCGAGCTTGCGGCAGGCGTCGGGCAGGGACCTGATCAGCTGCTTCGGGTCGAACAGGCCCGCGCCGACCCGTCCCTCGTCCTTGTGACCGGTCGGCACATCGCTGTGCGGCGCCCGGGTCGGAGTGGCAGTGGACATCGAGTCCTCTTGGTTTTCTTGGTCGTCTGTGCGGGTGGTCATGACGCCAGCCCCTCGGCCAGCGGTCCCAGCGCCAGCGCCGGGAAGTAGGTCAGACCGGTGATGATGAGGATCGCGCCCACCAACAGGCCGGTGAACAGCGGCTTTTCGGTGCGCAGGGTGCCTGCCGTGACCGGCACCGGCTTCTGCTCGGCGAGCGAGCCGGCCAGGGCCAGCACGAACACCATCGGCAGGAAGCGGCCGAGCACCATCGCGAGTCCGGTCATGGTGTTGAACCAGTCGGTGTTCGCGTTCAGCCCGGCGAAGGCGGAGCCGTTGTTGTTGGCGGCGGAGGTGAAGGCGTACAGCACCTCGGAGAAGCCGTGCGCGCCGGAGTTCAGCATGGAGTGCGGCGGGGTCGGCAGCGCCATGGAGGCGGCAGCGAAGATCAGTACCAGGGCCGGGGTGATCAGGATGTAGCAGGCCGCGAGCTTCATCTCGCGGGTGCCGATCTTCTTGCCCAGGTACTCGGGTGTACGGCCGACCATGAGCCCGGCGATGAACACCGCGATGACGGCCATGATCAGCATTCCGTACAGCCCGGAGCCGGTACCACCGGGTGCGATCTCGCCCAACTGCATTCCCAGGATGGTGATTCCGCCGCCGAGACCGGTGAACGAGGAGTGGAAGGAGTCCACCGCGCCCGTCGAGGTCAGCGTGGTCGACACCGCGAAGATCGAGGAGGCGCCGACGCCGATGCGCGTCTCCTTGCCCTCCATCGCACCGCCGGCGGCCTGGAGCGCCGCGCCGTGGTGGGCGAACTCGGTCCACATCATCAGGGCGACGAAGCCGACCCAGATGGTGGCCATGGTGGCGAGGATCGCGTAGCCCTGCTTGATCGAGCCGACCATCACACCGAAGGTGCGGGTCAGCGCGAACGGGATGACCAGCAGCAGGAAGATCTCGAAGAGGTTCGTGAAGGGGGTCGGGTTCTCGAAGGGATGGGCGGAGTTGGCGTTGAAGTAACCGCCGCCGTTGGTGCCGACCTCCTTGATGGCCTCCTGCGAGGCGACCGCGCCGCCGTTCCACTGCTGGTGGCCGCCCATGAACTGCCCGACTTCATGGATGCCGGAGAAGTTCTGGATGGCACCGCAGGCGACGAGCACGAGCGCGGCGACGACGGACAGCGGCACCAGGATGCGGATGACGCCGCGCACCAAGTCGGCCCAGAAGTTGCCGAGTTCACCGGTGCGCGAGCGCGCGAAGCCGCGTACGAGGGCCACCGCGACGGCGATGCCGACGGCCGCGGAGACGAAGTTCTGCACGGCGAGACCGGCGGTCTGCACGACGTGACCCATGGTCTGCTCGCCGTAGTACGACTGCCAGTTGGTGTTCGTCACGAACGACACGGCCGTGTTGAACGACTGCGCGGGATTGACGGAGGAGAAGCCCAGCGAGCCCGGCAGGATCCCTTGGATCCGCTGAAGCAGATAGAGGAAAAGAACACCGACCGCCGAGAAGGCGAGCACGCTGCGCAGATACGCGGGCCAGCGCATCTCGGTGTTCGGGTCGGCACCGATGCCCTTGTAGATCCACTTCTCGACCCGCAGGTGCTTGTCGGAGGAGTAGACCCCGGCCATGTAGTTGCCGAGCGGGATGTAGGCGAGCGCCAGCGCCGCTATCAGGGCGATCAGCTGGAGCACGCCGGCAAGGACGGGACCCATATCGCTACTCAGAACCTCTCCGGGAAGATCAGGGCGAGGACGAGATAGCCCAGCAGGGCGACGGCCACGACGAGGCCGACGATGTTCTCGGCGGTCACAGCTTCGTCACCCCCTTGGCGACGAGGGCCACCAACGCGAAGACCGCGATCGTGGTGACGACGAAGGCCAGATCGGCCATCGTGAGCTCCTGGATTGAGGTTCGAATGGAACGGACGCTTAGAGGTAACCGCGCCCGTGACCGCTTTTGGCCACCGTTGACGGGTCCCTTACGGCGACGCACACGCCTTTGACGCGACTCTTACGGCGACGCCGTGCTGCGACCCGCGAGCGAGGTTCTACGGCGGTGTGGGGCGCCGGGCCGCGGGCGGTTTTCGACGGTGTCGGCGCCGGGCCGCGGGCGGTTTCACGCGACGCTGGCAGCGGCCCGCGG
>NZ_JAWOAI010000170.1:0-18129 GCF_033194735.1 Streptomyces sp. W16 | reverse complement strand
TGTTCGTGGGGGCGGGGATTGTGGGGGCGGGGGTAGGGGTCATGGGGTGGGCGGCGGCACGGCGGGGGTCGGCGGAGGCCGGGGGTGGGGCGGAGCGGCCGGAGGGGGTCGTGGGGGCGAGACGGCCGGCGAGACGGCCGTAAAGGCGATACGGCGGGCGAGGTGGCCGTAGAGGCGAGACGGCGGTCGAAGCTGCCGTAGAGGCGCGGCGGCCGTAAGAGAGGGAGTGAGACGGCCACGGAGATTGGGGCGAGGCGGCCACGGAGGTTGGGGCGAGGCGGCCGTAAAACTGGCGGAAACCGGAAAGCCGCCCACTGTTCCCCACGAGGCGGGCTCCGGAAGCCCCCACACCCCTCCCCCACCGCACTCTCACCGGCCGACCTGCGCATATCTCTCCCCTTGCCTCCATCTGTGTCGGCATCGGCAGTACCGTGTCGTTCATGCGCCCCGACACGCCCGCCGAGAACGTCGACCACCCCGCCGAAGCGGCCCGCCTGGAGCGGACCGCCGCCCGTTACCCCGAGGACGCCGAAGCCCTGCTCCTCCAGGCCGCGGCCCACCTGGAACTGGCCGGCGACCGCCCCGCCGCCACCGCGCTCTACGACCGCCTGCTGTCATCGGCGGACGCCCTGGAAACCCCGCATCTGGTACGAGCCCTCAAGGCCTCGAACCTCTGGGAGTACGGCCACGAGGCCGAGGCCAGGGCGATCATCGACGGGGTACGGACCGCGTCCCCTCGCGATCCCGCCCCCTGGGTGATCGTCGCGGAGTCGCTGGAATCCCACGACGAGTTGGAAGCGGCGCAGGAGACGTTCACGGAGGGGGCGGCTCTGCTGCTGACGGACGTCCCCGAACCCCCGTACTCCACCCACCCGTTGCTGTTCGGCCGACACCGGGTACGGCGGATGCTGGGCGTGTCCCACGACGAGTGGGACACGCTGGCGGACACGCTGCACTCGTCGTCGGTGTCCTTGGACGAACTGCACGACCCGAAGCGGGTGTGGTCACTGGGGTCGGACAACCCGGCGGAGCTTGAGGCCGAGATCTCGCGGCTGCGGGCGGAGCTGGGGGCGTACCGGGAGGCGCTGTCCCGCCCCTTCCCGGTGGCTGTACTGCACTGGCCGGAGGGGGAGTTGGCGGAACTGGTGGGGGCGTACGCCTCGCTGGCCGTGGAGTACCCGTCGCACGAGGAGCACCTCGCGACGATAGAGGGGTCGCTGCGGGAGCTGGCGGCGAGCGGTACGCCGAACCTCGGGATCGTGACGGGGACGGTGCCTTCTTATGAGGCGTTCGCCGCGTCCGAGGGGGCTTCGCCGGGGGATGTTGATTTGTTGCCGCAGTATGCGACGACACTTGCGGCTCGGGGGCGGGCTGTGGTTTGGCCTCCGCAGCGGGGGGCCAGTTGCTGGTGCGGGTCGGGCGACTCGTACGGCGACTGTCATGGGCGCACGGAGGCGTGAGGCGTCCGTAGGAGATCACTCTTTGATACAGAAGGTCTCGTTGTCAGCGGCTACTGCTAGAAAAGATCCAGATCGACACGTTCGATCGTGCCTGCGCGCTACGAGGGATCAGGGGAGCAGCTGTGACGAACCCGGGGGACCGATCGGAGCCAATTGCGGGGGTCTACGAGAAGCTAATCACCCGCAGCGTGCGCGCCGAGCTTGAACAGTTCGAAGCTGCGGGTTGGAAGGCCATCGATGCTGAGGTCAGCACCGAATCCACCCCCCACGTTCTGGGTCGGTATGTGGGTGAAGCTGTCAGGCGTCGGCTGAGTCAATTGCCAGTCGGCGACCAGGTAGCCGTTGCCAACCGAATCCTCAAGTCCTTGTCCTCAGATGGGTCCGAGTCCAGCGAGGCAGAGGCCGTAGGCAACATCGTCGAAGGCCCCCGCCAACTCCTCGCACTAGCCAAGCAGGAAGCCCCGGGTGCCTACGCCCTGCGCCCGCTGACTCCCCTCTCCGAAACGTCACTCATCACCAACGCCCCCGAAGACCCCAGCCTCGGCTCGGAGTTGAGGGCGGAGCTGGCCACGGCAGACCGCATCGACCTGCTCTGCGCCTTCGTCAAGTGGTATGGCCTCCGTGTCCTGGAGAGCTCACTCCGCGAGGCCGCCAAGCGTGGCGTGCCCATTCGCGTCATCACCACGACGTACATGGGCGCCACGGATCGCCATGCCCTCGACCGTCTCGTCCAAGACTTCGGTGCCGAAGTGAAGGTCAACTACGAGACCCGCTCGACTCGACTGCACGCCAAGGCTTGGCTGTTCCGTCGCCGCAGCGGCTTCGATACCGCGTACGTAGGCAGTTCCAATCTCTCCAAGGCCGCGCTCCTCGATGGGTTGGAATGGAATGTGCGCCTGTCGTCTGTCGCAACACCGGACATCCTGAACAAGTTCGAAGCCAGCTTCGACTCGTATTGGAACGACATCACTTTTGAGACGTACGACCCGGGCCGCGATGCCCGCAAGTTGGATGAGGCACTGGGCGTGGCGGGCAGTTCAACGTCCAGCCAGGACTCCAAGATCAGTCTCTCGGGGCTTGAGGTTCGGCCGTATCCGTACCAGGCAGACATGCTTGAGCGGCTGCATGTCGAACGCGAGGTTCGCGGCCATCATCACAACCTGCTCGTTGCCGCGACTGGCACAGGCAAGACCGTCATGGCCGCCCTTGACTACCGCGATCTCCACAGACAGTGGGGCGGCAAGCAACACCCCCGGCTGCTGTTCGTGGCACACCGCAAGGAAATCTTGAGGCAATCGCTACGGAAGTATCGCGAAGTACTCGATGACGCATCCTTCGGTGAACCCCTCTTCACTGGCGAACTGCCGCGCGACTGGAAGCACGTCTTCGCCAGCGTTCAGTCACTTACCGAACAACGACTTGACCAGTTCGACCCAGAGCACTTCGACATCATCGTCATCGACGAGTTCCACCACGCCACCGCGTCGACGTATCGCCGAGTTCTCAAGCACTTCAAGCCGAAGCAGCTTCTCGGCTTGACTGCCACCCCGGAGCGGGCTGACGGGCTCAACGTGCAGGACGAGTTCTTCGATGGCCGGATCGCCGCCGAGATGCGCCTGTGGGAGGCCCTCGACAACGACCTCCTCTGCCCGTTCCACTACTTCGGCATCCCTGACGGTACGGACCTCACTCGCCTCAACTGGCGCTCTGGGACGTACGACCAGAGCCAACTCGGCGAGTTGTTCTCCGCCGACCACGCACGGGCCCGCATTGTCATCAAGCAGGTGCGGGACAAGGTGTCCAACCCAACGGAGATGCGGGCACTCGGCTTCTGTGTCAGCAGGAAGCACGCTCACTTCATGGCGAGATGCTTCCAAGAGGCCGGCCTGAAGGCCGCGGCTCTGGACAGCGAGTCGAAGCCGGAGACCCGCGACCGGGTCCTGTCTGAACTCAAGGCAGGCGAAATCCAAGTCATCTTCTCCGTGGACTTGTTCAACGAGGGCTTGGACATCCCCGACGTCGACACACTGCTGCTACTCCGCCCGACGAGCAGCGCAACCGTCTTCCTTCAGCAACTCGGTCGAGGCCTACGCCGCACACCGGACAAGCCCGTGCTCACGGTGCTCGACTTCATCGGCCAGCATCGCGCCGAGTTCCGGTTCGAGGAGCAGTTCCGCGCGATGACGAATCTGTCGCGCAACCGGCTCCTTGAGCATGCCGAGCACGACTTCCCGCTCCTGCCGTCCGGTTGCCAGATCATCCTTGAAGGCAAGTCCAAGGACCTCGTACTGGACAACATCCGCACCCAGATCAAGGCGAACGTCCAGACCCTTGCCACGGAAGTCAGGACCTACGGCACACCACTCCTCGCCGACTACCTCCGCGAGAGCCGCCGCGAAATCAAGGAGCTGTACAAGTCCAGCAACTCCTGGACAACAGTCCTGCGCCGTTCCGGCCTGGCCGCCCTGCCTGAACAGGCAGACGAGGAAGACCTGTTGAAGCGCGTCCACGCCTTCCTGCACGTCGATGACCTCGAACGCGCAGAGGCCTACACCCGTCTCCTGAGCGATGACGCCCCGACGTACGAAACCCTCGACCCGAGGGACAAGACGTACGCACGCATGCTCTTCTTCAACCTCTGGGACAAGGCCGGTGGCTTCAGCTCCTACGCGGACGGAATTGAATCACTCCGCGAACAGCAAGCCCTTCGCAGCGAACTCCGCCAGGTCCTCAAGTACGTGATGGGCCAGGCCGATCACTTCCCCATCCCCTTGGAAGGTCCGCACGCGCATCTTCCCTTGAAGGTCCACAGCGCGTACAACCGCTCGGAAATCTTGGCCGCCCTCGGCGTAGCCCGCCTCGGCGGACAGATGCCTGGTTCCTTCGCACAGGGTGTCTTGTGGGACGAGCCGAACAAGACCGATGCGCTGCTGATCACGCTCGAAAAGAACGAGAAAGACTTCTCACCCACGGTCCGATACAAGGACTACGCGCTGAGCCCCTCCCTCTTCCACTGGGAGTCACAGAGCACGGCCGCGGACACCTCGCCCACGGGCCTTCGCTACCAGCAGCACTCCCAACGCGACAGCCACGTACTGCTGTTCATGCGGCGCTACAAGGACACAGACACAGGCAAGGCCCAGCCGTGGATGCTGCTTGGTCCAGCAACCTATGCCCAACACACGGGCAGCAAGCCGATGGCCATCACCTGGCGGCTTCACCATGAGTTGCCTGCAGACGTGTGGTCATACTCGGCTATCAACGCAGGCTAGCCGTTACGCTCACACCACCCTGGGGCTGAGCCATCGGCAACTGACTCAGCCCCGAAGCCGCGCACGGCGCTAGCTGACTGGCTGTAGCGGATCACGAATGATCTCCCCGGCCCTCTGAAGGAATCCGGCATAAGCTGTGATCATCTCATTCCTGGCCCGCTCGGAACTGGCCCAGTCTGCGTTCTGATCCGTGGAACGCGCAGCCGCCACCCGAAGCAAAGTACCTACAGCACTCGTCGCCTTCCTCATCAACGCATAGGCCAATTCGCTCGCCTCATGGGGCCCCCACAGCGCCAACAGGCTTGTTTTGTCTTGGAGTGCAAGTGCACTCTCCCGCAACTCACGGCCTGTCGCCTCGTCGAGCCTGGCCCCATTTTGCACTTCAGGTGCGATACGCGTGAGTACATCATCAAGTGCGGCATAAGCCTCAAGGAGAGCCGCAAAGGACTGATGTCGCTGACTGCGGACCCATTGCCAGTGCTCCACCGCCGCTTGCCCATGCACCTGCGCTAGCGCTGCCTCAACTGCCTTACGTCCGCCAACCTCAGCTCCGCGCTTGGCATATATCCCAGCGATCACGGCACCTATGACTGCGGATACGAAAGCGATGATGCTTGCGATGATCGTCCCCGTCGTCTCACTCATCACACCATCTTTGCCGGAGCCAGGAGCGACTACAACGCAGCACGACTAGGCCTACGTGGACTGACGCCCCCCATAAGGGCGGAACCCATTAACCTCACTCCATGACGACAAGCGTGTCCGGGTTCCAACCTGGCGAAATCCTTACGCGTGCGGAGATCCATCCCATACTCGGCGGCAGCGGCTTTGCTGGGATTTGTCCGGCCAGAGAGAAACAAAACGTCCTTATCTTCTCGGACAGGAAGATTGGCGAACGCTTCGGATATCACGACGGCTGGCTCGCCGAGGATGACGATCTGGGGCCGGTCTTCACCTATACCGGAGTCGGGAAACAGGGCGATCAGGTCTTCAAGGGCGGCAATGCGTCGATTCTGGAACATGCAGGCAAAGGCCGCACTTTGCATTTATTTATCGCCGTAGGGAAGGTTCCAGGAACCGATACGCGGACCCACAGGTACATCGGGAAGTTCAAGGTTGATGAGCGGAATCCGTTCGAGATACGTGAAGCAAAGGACGAGCTAGGCCGCAATCGTAATGTCATTGTCTTTCGACTGCGACCCATCAGCCCCTACATTCGAGAAACGTCCGACACGCTTCAACCAGCACCCGCGCCTCGATCTCGGTTTAACCAAACAGCAGGGCGCTTCGCCCGGACGGTTCGACGCCAGAGACGACAGCGACTACCGCGCACCGATGCCACTCGGGTAGCAGAAGCCCGCGACGATCTGGCGGAAACCTTCGAGGAATCCGAGTCCGCGGCCGGCCAAAGCATCGGTCAAATGGAGCTGTCGATGCGCGACTCAACATCGCATCTCGTCTTCGAGCTTTTCAATCAGACGAACAACACCGTGTACGAACCAGCGGGGAGCACAGCAAGCGAGTCGATCGCCCAGGCTCTGTCCCAATTGCTGCTTGCACGACACCACTTGAGAGAGCTCAACCAAGCTCACCCCTTCCATCTCATGGTGCTCGCACCGGCACTCCCCCGGCAGGACCTCCGCGATTTGCTCACCGAAAATGGAATCGGTCTCGTGTACCGCAACGAAAGCGGCGGCTTCTCCGAGTTCGAGGGCGGCAGCTCAGCCTTCCCCAACCCTTCTCAAACCTTGCGCTGTCTAGATTGCCCTCTGCCCGTCTGAATGGGATGAGCCATAGCCGGGCTCTCAGCGGGCTATTCGTTTTCCTACCGAGCTGCTTGCTCCAGCTGGGCTTCAAAGTGCCGTTGTGCCCGGTCGATGACCTCCTCGGGGTCGCAACCATGCGCTCGAAGCCAGTGCAGAAGGTCGGAGATGGCGTTGATCGCCGCCGCCTCGGTCGCCACCGCCTTCAATCGACTGGGCGGATGGCCACCACAGTGCCCGGCAGGCATGTTCAGCCCGGCGGCAAACTCGCACCAGGTCACCTTCCGCTCGTCTCGGAGCTCAACACCCCAACGGTCAGTGGTGGCCGTTACGAGAGCCATACCCCGCCCCGTTTCGGCATCGTCGGTTGCGTCGACGAGCGTCGGCAGTAAGCGGGTGTCGGGGTCGTGGACCTCGACGCGTAGGTGGGCACCGTTCATGGAGACGGCGAGGGTGGTCGGGGTGCCTGCGCCCACATGAGTGATCACATTGGCGACAAGTTCGCTAACACAGAGCTGGACCGCGTCAGTCAATTCTTCCAGGCCCCAGATCTTCAGGTGGATGCCCAAGACCCGCCTCAGAGCCGCCACTTCCTCGGGCTCCGCCAAGAACGCGAGCTCCCACGCCCTCCTCAGCGTGCACGTAGTGCAGTCCATGCCCCAACCCCTCCACCTGCACGGCAGGTTGCGATGCGTAACTACCTTCACACCAAGGGTTGCACTGGAACTCTCAAAATGGAACTCTCATCTCGCATCGGCAGGAGTGCATCTCGGCATCACACGCCCCCGGCGCGCGCTGCCTTGCCGTCAGACTCGAACAACCAGCACGATCTGATAGATCGACATGAAGGGCTGGAAGCATGCCAGTTGGACCCACCACGCGAAGGCGCCAGTTGGGTGCCGACCTGCGCCGACTCCGCGAATCCAAGGGCCTGACCCTGGAGGAGGCAGGTGCACGAGTCGGCATCTCAAAGGCGACACTAAGTCGCTACGAGACTAAGGAGGGGACGGTCAAGTGGCCTGCCGTTGACGCCCTTTGTCGCGAATACGGAGCCACTGACGCAGAACGTCTCGCTCTCGTCGAACTGGCCAAGGGCGCCAAGATCCAAGGCTGGTGGCGATCGCTCGCCGACCCCATCCCTGAGTCCATGAACCTCATGCTCACGCTTGAGGACGAGGTCGTGCGCGAAGACCACTACGCGTGCATGTACGTCCCTGGGCTACTCCAAACACGCGCCTACGCCGAGGCAGTTCACCGAGCCTCGGAGGTGCAGTGCCCTGAGCGCGAAGTGCAGCACATGGTCGACATCCGTATGAAGCGCCAGGAGCTTCTCAACCGAGACGAACCACCGCGGATCTGGTGCGTAATCGACGAGGCCGCACTCCGTCGCCAGGTAGGCGGACGCGAGGTCATGCGAGAGCAGCTTGGGCATCTACTCGCCCTGAACGAGCGCCCTCACGTCACCGTTCAAGTACTCCCCTTCTCAAAGGGCGCACACGCGGCGGCAGTTGGCAGTTTCGCCATCCTTCGGGGTCCGACTCCGGACCTGGACGTGGTGTACGTAGACCTGCTCAGCGGCGGCCTCTTCATGGAGAAGCCGCAGGAACTGGGGCGTTATAGGTTGGCGTTCGAGTACCTCAGCGCACAGGCACTCGATCTTGAGTCCTCCACGGACATCGTCCACCGCATAAGCAAGGAGTCCTGATGGCGGCGCCCTCGACGCACCAGTGGTTCAAGTCCTCGTACAGCGGGGGCAGCGGGACGGAGTGTGTCGAGTGCGCGCGTACGCAAGACGGGGCTCTGATACGTGACTCGAAGAACAAGAAGGGGTCTTCGCTTGCCGTCCGGAGACAGGCCTGGCATGAGTTCACACGGGCCTTGCGGATCGGACAGTTGCCGGAACTCTGAGCAGCCCCACCTCAAACCAGCTTGGCACTCTCTCAGACGTGTTGCCCCCACTGCCCACGATGAATGACGTCGTCCACCCCACGCCGGCGCTCCGCGACATGCGCGCTCTGCGGCGGAAGCTCCTCGGCGCGGTAGCCAATGGTGATCCCGCCGATCGGGTCGTACTCATCAGGCACCCCGAACTCCGCCCGAAACGGCTCCAGATGCTCCGGCATGATGCCGAAAAAGCAGGCGCCGAGCCCCTCGTCGACCGCGGTCAGCAGCATCAACAGGGAGGCCATCCCCGTGTCGATGTACCAGTACGGCGCGGGCCAGCGGGCCTCGGCGCGGTCCTCCCACAGCCCTTGTCGGGTTCGGCGTAGCGCTCCAGGTATGCCGCCTTGTGCGCCAGGGGCACTACGACCAGCGGGGCGTCCTGCATGGTCGGGGTCTTCTCGACCCGGGTGGGGACGAACGGCCAGAAGCGGGCGCGGTCGGCCGGGTCGGTCAGGGCGAGGAACGCCCAGCCCTGAGAGAAGCCGGCCGAGGGGGCTCGTATCGCGGAGGCGAGGATTCGCTCGGTCACCTCCGGGGTCAGCGGTTTGTTGGTGTAGTGACGGATCATGCGCCTACGACGGACCACCTCGGAGAATTCCATGTCGGCAGATCCTGCCATGAACTCACCGCTCTCCAGGAGCTGTTGATCTGCCTGTTTCACCTCGCTCGTCCAGGCCCTCGCCGAGGATCAAGGCGCCCCGCTGACGCAGACCGAACCGTTGGACCGGCCGGATGGCCAGGTGGACCGGCGCCAACACGCCTATACCCACAGAACATCGGCCGCAAGGTCAACTACCCCACTACCGGAATATCTCCGTGGCGTCATAGACGCAGGTCGGCGGACCGCCCTAGCGTCAAGCCCGAGGTAGTGAGCGGTCTTGCCCAACGTGAAGGGGCAAAGACGACGCGTGAAAAACTGACCCGGCTGACCGGCAACGGGAACTGCGAGCGTGGGGGCGATGACTGCCCCAATACGAACTCGTCTCCTGCGGCGTGGACATCACCAACGCCGCTGAACTGGCCCTTCACCACAGGGCGTTCGATGCCCTCAGCGATGCGGCGAGCTACGAAGACTCGGCAAGGAGTCTGATCAACAAGGCCCTTGCCACTGGAGCAACGCCTGATCGTCAGAGGCAGCAGCGCCGGCGAGGGGGCCACCACCAACTCCCCAGCTCCACGCGCCCGTTACGTACTTATTGCACAAGAGATCTTCACCATTTCCGACCTGAGTCCATATCATGCGGAGATCAACAGGCCCGGCCAAGGGGAGACTTGGGCGGGCCTCTCAGGTTCCTGTGGGGGTTTCATGCGTATACGCGTTGCGGCCGGCGTTGTCTCCGGTGCCGTCGTTCTGTCCGCGCTCGCTCTTCCGGTTGCCGCCCAGGCGGCGGAGCGCCGGGGTGCTGCGGCCGAGCTGAGTTCCCTCGCCTCGGCGGCCGTTCAGCCCAGAGACTCGTTGGGCAACACCAAGTTCTCGCACGCCGTCATCAACGGCGGCAAGGACATCGTCCTGGGCACCACCGGCACGAAGTCCGTCACCGTCACGTACACCGCCACGGACGCGAGCGGCGTCGCCCTCACCGAGGCCTTCCTGTGGCAGGGGACCGACAGTTCGACCACGGCCGGTATCACCGGTGGGCTGGGGACGGACGACGACCCCGCCTGCACGGAGACGGCGACGCAGGGCACGTACACCTGCAAGGCCGTCTTCAACATCCACCCCGCCACGGACATGAAGGACAACGGCGTGGCCGGGACCTGGAAGCTGTTCCTGGGGGCCTGGGACCTGTACGCGAACGCCAGTTACAACGACGACGTCGCCACCGCCGCGATCAAGAAGGCCTCCACGCTGACCGCCAATGCCACGCCGGAGCCGGTCAAGAAGGGCAAGACCATCACGGTCACGGGCAAGCTCGCCCGCGCGAACTGGTCGACGGGCAAGTACGCGGGGTACGTGTCCCAGCCCGCGAAGCTCCAGTTCCGCAAGAAGGGCAGCAGCACCTACGCCACCCTGAAGACGGTCAAGACCAACACCACCGGCGTCCTGAAGACCACTACCAAGGCCACGGTCGACGGTTACTACCGCTACGTCTTCGCGGGCACCTCCACCACCGCCGCGGCGACAGCGCCCGGCGACTTCGTCGACGTCAGGTAGGACGTCCGCCAAGCAGTCCGCCGGCACCCCGCATCAACACTCCGGTGCCGGGCCGCCATGCGTCACGGCGCCCGGCACCACACCTTTCCGAACGGGCCAACTTCCGCTACGAGCCCTTCGAGGAGTGCGAGGAGTTCGTGAAGGGCTCTGACGCAGTCGAATTCCGCTGCCCACATCCTCCAGTGGTACGCCGGTCAGAGCTCCGGAGCCAGCGACGTAAGCCGAAGCACCGCCGCGACCGCCAGCCCCGCCGGAATCGCGTACCAGTACCACCGCCTGCGGAGCCATTCCGCCTTGACGAACACCCAACTCAGCCCCGCGGTCGCCGCCGTGAGCGCCAGGGCGAAGCCGGCCGCGAAGTCCGAGTGGGCCACCGTTTCACTGTCCCAGGAGCCTGCGGGGTCGGCCGCGTACGCGAGGAGCGTCATGTACGCCGTCACCAAGTGTCCCAGGGTGAGGACGAAGGCGCAGATCCCGGATGCGACGCGGGTGCGCGAGGCCTGGGCAACTTGCCTGCCGACGTGGGGAGTCGGGGGGCGGACAGGGCTGCTCACTGCAGGGCCTCCTTGGCGTCGTCCAGCTTGCGGCGAAGCCGCGACCGTAAGCCTGGGCGGCGGGGTCCTCATAGTAGGGACCGCCGTTGCAGCGAGCGGCCAACTCCTGTAGCTGCGCTCGGGTCATGCGGTCCAGCGGGACATCCGGTCCGGCGGGACATCCGCGAAGCCGCTCTCCGCCTTGCGCTGTGCCCATTCCTCGTCCCACGACACGACCAAAGGAGGTCTGCGAAAAGGCGCCGGGTAAGAGATCTACGTGAACCCCCCAAGACCCCCTCCCGATGCCACCGATCCTCTGTGTAGCCTCCTCCCTTGTGTCGATCGGTGATCACTCAACCACCGTTCTACGCGCGAAGATTCACCGCAAGCAGCACGCATTCCCCACGCACCCGCACCCCCTGTTCACTCCACCCCCCACGCATGGAATCCCCCCACTCACGGAGGTTCACCGGATGCTCAGCTTTGGCAAGTCCATGACACGCACCTACGGGTCGCGTCGTAGGTTCACCACCGCTCTCACCGTGCTCGGCATGCTCGCCGCGGGTGCCGCCGTTCAGGCGTCCACCGTCACCCCCGCCGCCGCGGCCACCACGCACCGCGTCCTGTTCGACGACGGACACGCCGAGGAGGCCGGCAACGCGGACTGGATCATCTCCACGAGCAAGCCCGACCCGCTGTCCCAGGACTCCTCCCCCTCCTCCGACAAGGACTGGACGGGGGCACTCTCCTCGTGGGGCATCGCCCTGCAGCAGACCGGCGACTACAGCCTCAAGACCGCTACCAGCGCGCTCACTTACGGCGGGTCCTCGGCCACCGACCTGTCGAACTTCGACACACTCGTACTGCCCGAGCCCAACATCAAGTTCACGACGGCCGAGAAGACCGCCATCATGAACTTCGTGAAGGCCGGCGGCGGGCTGTTCATGATCTCCGACCACACCGGGTCCGACCGCAACAACGACGGCTACGACGCGGTCCAGATCCTCAACGACCTGATGACCAACAACAGCGTGGACTCGACCGACCCGTTCGGCTTCTCCATCGACTCGCTCAACATCAGCTCCGGCTACCCGGCCGCCATCAGCGACAGCACCAACCCGGTGCTGCACGGCTCCTTCGGCACCGTCACCAAGAGCCTCATCGCCAACGGCACCACCGCCACCATCAAGCCCGCCGACAACTCCGCCGCCAAGGGGCTGCTGTACCGCTCCGGTTACTCCGGCAACACCGGCGCCTTCTTCGCGACCAGCACCTTCGGAAGCGGCAAGGTCGCGTTCTGGGGCGACAGTTCGCCGGTCGACGACGGCACCGGCCAGTCCGGCAACACGCTCTACGACGGCTGGAACGACACCGGCGCCACCAACGCCGCCCTCGCCCTCAACGCCACCGAGTGGCTGTCCTCGTAAGCAGCAGTAGCAAGCAGTAGCGGGGTCCGGGTCCGGGGAATCTGCTTCCCCGGACCCGGACCTGCACCCGCACCCGCACCCGTCAGTTCTACGGACGTGTGGAGAGCGCCAACTTCGGCAGCTCACGCCCGCGTTGGCGGACCACCAGCGTCCAGCCGACCGCCGCCACCGCGGCCACCGCCGCCAGCGCGAGCACCGTCAGCATCCCCGTCGTATGCGATCCGGCGCTGTCCGCCGCCCTCGCCACCGGGTTGGGCAGCCCCAGGCGGTCCACCAGCCAGCCGATCGCCGCCGTGGCCGTGATCAGCGCGCCGCCCACCCGTAGCGCGGGCTGTACCCGCAGCCGCGCCAGTACCAGCAACGAGGGCAACGCCAGGCAGACCAGCAGGAGTTGGACCAGTTCGATGCCCAGGTTGAAGGCCAGGAGGCTGCTCGCCAACTGGCCTGTGGACAGGTGCATTTCGGCGAGGACGAAGGAGAACGCCATGCCGTGGCCGAGGCCGAAGACGCCCGCCACGAGTGCTTCCTTGCCGGGGAAGAGCGGGCGGATCGCGTGGACCGCGCCCACGAGGATGCTCGCCGCGATGAACGCCTCGACCGGTCGGCCGGGGATCTGGAGGCGGGTGAGCGCGGTGGCGGCCAGCGCGACCGAGTGGCCGACGGTGAACGCGAGGGTGATGCGGCCGATGCGCGTGAGTGCCGCGCGGGGGCCGGCCAGGCCGCCGTTCCAGCGCCCGCCGGCTGCCAACAGCGGTGCGGGCAGCAGCAGGATGAGCAGGAACAGGAGGTGGTCGGTGCCGGTGAGGATGTGGTTGGCGCCGAGTTGGAGCATGGCCACGAAGCCGCGCCAGGCGCTGCCCTTGCCCAGGTCGACCGTCAGCGGCGGGACCTTCATGTGGCGGATGTCGAGGCGGATGGTGCCCACCTGGGTGGCGCCGTCGCCGGTGACCCGGCCGGCCGCCCAGTCCTGACGTACCGTCACCAGTGTGATGTGGGTGACGACTTGGTGCACTATCACGTCGTAGTCGAAGGTGAAGTGCCGTACGTCGGCGCCGGCCGGCGGGGTGAGCACGGCCTTCGCGATCAGCTCGCGGTACGGGCCGGTGGAGGTCTGCTCGGTGCGGCTGAGGCTCAGCGCGCCGATGCTCACCTGCCACAACTCGCCCTTGAGGGTGGTCGGGTGGATGTGCGCGGCGAGGTAGGTGCGGATCGCCGCGGCCTTGGTGGGCAGGGCGGACGCCTTGACGGTGTTGAGGTCGATGCCGCTGGCCGTGGTGAAGTCGCCTACGGGCAGGGCCAGTCGGGCGGTGACCGAGTCCTTGTACACGTCGAGCTGGACCACTGAGTGCGGCATCGGGTGCGCGGCGGCCGGCGACGCTCCGAGGAGGAGCGCCGCCGGTACCGCGATCGCGATCCCGGCCACCAGGCGAAGTAGCGCTGTGGTCAGCCAAGTTCGCGGTCGGGTCATGAGAAGGTGAACTCGCTGCCGTAGTCGCGGGTGTGGTCGCGGTACACGGTGTGGTAGTGGACCTTGCCCTGGAAGACGAGGCCGTTCTGGCAGACGAACTCGATCCACACGCCGGGGCCGTCGATGCGCACGTAGTCGCCCTGGGTGTCGAGGGCGGTGCCGCCGGAGTAGCCGACGTAGGTCTCGTTCAGCTCGTGCGCGTACGTCTTCATGAGCTTCTTCGCGGTGGCGTCGTCCACATTGGCGATCCAGGGGTGGATGGCCTTCAGGACCAGCTGCTTCTGCTTGGGCGACAGCGAGCTGACCTTGATGCCTTCCTTGGTCGTCGGGAACTGGCCGTCCTCACCCGGGCCGAGGAGCACGTCGCTGAACGACTCGGACAGCTTGGCGGTGGCCAGCTGCTCCGTGCTCAGGCTTGCGGTCAGCGCGAGCATGCCGTCGCGCTGCTTCTGCAGGGGCGCGTACGTGGTGCCGTCGTCGGCGGTCCAGCTGCTGGGCTCGACCCCGACGAAGAACGGGCTGGCGCCTGCCACCTTCCCCTTCTTGTAGGTCTCGTTCACGGCGAGGTGGTGACCGCCGAAGTGCAGCTGCCAGGTGCCGGTCACCGAGGGGGTGCCGAGGAACGCGAGGAAGTAGATGCCGCTGCCGTAGCCGCCCATTCCGCCGCCGGCGCCGCCGGACGGCGGGGTGCCGGTCGGGACGTCGGTCGGGGCGTCGGTGGCCGTCGAGCTGGCGGACGGGTCGGTCGTGGCCGTGGCGGACGGGTCCGCGGAGGCCGTGCTCGACGCGGTGTCCGACGGTGCCGGACCGGCGGAGCTGGTGGCCTGTGCGGCGTTGAGCACGTCGTCGGCCTTGAGGATCTGCGTGATCTGGTCGTACCCGGTGCCCTCGCCGGTGCCCGTGGCGAGCTTCACCACCTTCATGGCGGCGGCGAGTTGGGTGTCCGTCAGGGAACCGAGCTGGATGCCGGTGCGGCAGGTCGAGCCGCACGGGAGGTTCGACCACGCGGTCGCGTTCGCCTGCGAGAAGTCCAGCAGCACCTCCGCCTGCTGGTCGGCGTCCAGCGTGTTGAGGAACTCGTTGGCGGCGCTGACCACGGCACCGGTACCGGTGGCCTTCTTGTCGACCGGGCGCTTGACGCCCGCCGCCGACTTACCGGTCTGGGTGTCCGTCGAGGCATTCGCCACGGCGAAACCACCGCCGACCAGCACAACTGCCGTGACGGCTCCGGCTATGCCACGCCAGGTCCGTCTCGTGCGCACCAGACGGGTTCTGTCTCTACTCACGAACGACTCCTTCGATTCCAGAAATTCCAGAAATTCGAGAACGCGGTCCCGGCCCGCCCGGGCAGCACTCATCACCGCTCGTCAGCGGGTATAGGCAGGCTCACGCGATTGTTGACAACATTATCGACGCTCTTACCGAAATCTCAATGGATCGTCACGTGGATAAAATAAGTTTCAGGTTGCACAGCAATGCGGCATGAATTCAGAGAATTCACTTAACCAATTGACAGGTTACGCTTGTCGCGCGAATAGGTTTTCCTGCTATCTGCGGGGCCGCCGCGCAGCAGTGGCGGCAGCGGGTCGGCGGAAAGGCGGCCGGTGCGCTCACCGTGGCCCGCGTCGCCGGGTTCGCTGGATCCCACCCGCCGGCCAAGAAGGTGGTCGCCCGGCTCGCCGTCCTCGGTGTCGCGGGCGCCGTCGGCGACCGACGGACCCGACTCACACCAGTGCGGCGCGAAAGCGTGACACTCGGCGCTGAAGTGTCACACTTTCATGGGGAGGGTCCCCCCTCCGGCGGGCACCGGAAAGGGCCGCACCGCTCAAGTTCGAAGAGCCGCGTTGTCACCAAGAAGCGCGTCCGCCACGGCCGTTCAGCATCCGTGGGCCGACAGCACCCCGTCCGCCGAGTCCTCCTCGCACGGCCGGAAACGTCTGCCCACCGCCGACACCACCAGCACCCCCGCACCGATCACGAGCGTCGCGAACGCCCACTGCTGGGGCCATTCGGTCTCGTCGGGCCAGTTGGCGTACCCCCGCGGGTGGGAGACGTACATCAGTCCGGCCGGCGGCACCGCCACCAGCAGCAGGGGCCAGGCCGGTTCGTCGCGGCGGCCGAAGTAGAGGGCCAGGAGCAGCAGGAGCGCCGCGAGGACCAGCACGCCCGGGACGGACGCCCCCGTCCAGGCGAGGCACACGAAGTACGCCGCCGACGCGAGGGCGGCGCCGAGCGTGCGGATCAGCCAGCGTTCCGGCCAGGGGCGCGTCCGCAGGGGGCTCAGCAGCTTCTCGGTCATACGTACGAGGGTTCCCCTGTGCGCCGGGCCGCAACAGAGTACGGATACTCAGATCCGGGCGAACTCAGATCCGGCGAACTCCGGTCCGGCAACCTCGGATTCTCCGGCGCCTACACCCCCACCACCCGCGACACCGTATAGATCAACAACCCCGCCAACGACCCCACCACCGTGCCGTTGATCCGGATGAACTGCAGGTCGCGGCCGATGTTCGCCTCGATCTTGCGGGTCGTGTGTTCCGCGTCCCAGCCGGCCACCGTGTCCGTGATGAGTGAAGTGATCTCCTTGCGGTACGTCGTCACGACGTACACCGCCGCGCCCTCGACCCAGCCGTCGACCTTCTCCTGCAGCTTCGGTTCTACGGCCATCCGCGCGCCGAGCGACAGCAGCGAGGCCCGCACCCGCAGCCGTAGCTCACTGCGTTCGTCCTCCGCGGCCGACACGATCATCGAGCGTACGGACGTCCAGGCGCTGGCGATCAGGTCCTGGACCTCGCCGCGGCCGAGGACCTCGCCCTTGAGGCGTTCCACGCGCGCGCGGGTGTCCGTGTCGGACTGGAGGTCGGCGGCGAAGTCGCCGAGGAAGCGGTCCAGGGCGCCGCGGGCCGGGTGGGAGGGCATGTCGCGCATCTCGGTGACGAAGCGGAGGAGTTCCTTGTAGACACGCTCGCCGATCCGCTTGTCGACGAACCTCGGGGTCCAGCCGGGCGCGCCGCCCTCGACGGCGTCCATGACCTGCTCGTCGTGCAGGACGAGCCAGTCGTGCGCGCGGGTGACGATCAGGTCGACGACCCGCTTGTGACCACCGTCGGCGACGATCTTCTCCAGCATCTTGCCGATGCCGGGGGCGATCTCCTGGGCGTCGGCACGGCGGGTGATCGCCTCACCGACGACCGCCTGGACGTCGGAGTCGCGCAGGACGGTGAGGGCTCCGCGGAGGGCGGCCGACAGTTCCGCCGTCACGCGGTCCGCGTGGTCCGGTACGGCCAGCCAGGCGCCGAGCCGGCTGCCGATGCCGACCGCGCGCAGCCGCTGTCGTACGACCTCCTCGGAGAGGAAGTTCTCGCCGACGAACTCGCCCAGGGAGACGCCCAGTTGGTCCTTCTTGGTGGGGATGATCGCGGTGTGCGGGATGGGCAGGCCGAGCGGGTGGCGGAAGAGGGCGGTGACCGCGAACCAGTCGGCCATCGCGCCGACCATGCCGGCCTCGGCCGCCGCGGCGACATAGCCCGCCCAGGGGCCCGCGCCCGAGTTCGACGCCCACTTGGCGAGCACGTACACGACGGCCACGAAGAGCAGCAGGGCCAGCGCCGTCAGTTTCATCCGGCGTACGCCGCGCTGCTTCTCCTCGTCGGCCGCGCTGAACGTGGTCATCGTGCGGCGGGACGACGGCCCGTCGCTCTCAGCGCCCACTTCCGTACGTTTCGTACGTTCCATCCGCTCCACCCGTTCGCCGGTACCGTGCATATTGTCCCTTCCTGACCGACTCCCGGAACGGAACAGGAGTTCCCACTGTCACCCGAAAGGGCAAAATGGCAGGGCACTGCCACTCACCCGAGGAGATCCGCACCGCATGACCAAGCGTCGTGGTTATGCCCTGCTGTCCGCGATCATCACCCTGATCGTGGCCGTTTCCGCCTGCATATACGCCGGTGTCTCCGCCGGTGACGGAACCCGCGACGACGGGACGAACTCCGCCGGTGCCCACTCCGCCGCCCCCGCCTCGACCGGCACCTGGGTCGGCGCCTGGTCCGCCGCCCCGGTGGGCGGCGAGCCCGGCACCGAGCCGACCGGCATGGCGGGCCGCTC
>NZ_JAWOAI010000169.1:0-18244 GCF_033194735.1 Streptomyces sp. W16 | reverse complement strand
CTGCCGCGGGCCCTGTCGTAGACCGAGGACGGGGTACCGCGGGTCGCGCTGCTGTCGGCGGCCCTCATCACGCTGATCGCGGCGGTCTGGGCGGCACGGCGCGACGACGGGCTCGACCACCTGGTGTCGGTCGTCGACATCGGCGCGCTGACCGCCTTCACGCTGCTGCACGCGAGCGTGGTGGGCTGGTTCGCGGTACGGCGCCGGGGCGGGCCGGTGGTGTGGTGGCGGCACGTGCTGGTGCCGGTGCTGGGCGCGGCGATCACCGTCGCGGTGATCGTGGAGGCGTCCGGAACCGCGCAGGTGGTGGGCGCGATCTGGTTGGCGATCGGGCTGGCGGTGCTCGCGGTGCAGAGCAACCGGAACAGGGCCGACGCGGAGACCAGTTGACGGTCACACGCTCCGCACCTCGACCGCGTTGTCAGAAGCGGCCGTTACTCTCGGGCGCATGGCTCTCAACACGGCTCCGGACGCCCCGCTCCCCGTCGGTGAGGTCTCCCGGCTGATCGGCGGGTGGATCGACCGGCTCGGCGCGGTGTGGGTCGAGGGGCAGATCACCCAGCTGTCCAGGCGCCCGGGTGCCGGTGTCGTGTTCCTGACGCTGCGCGACCCGTCGTACGACATCTCCGTGAGCGTGACCTGCTTCCGGCAGGTCTTCGACGAGATCGCCGATGTGGTCAGCGAGGGCGCGCGGGTGGTCGTACTCGCGAAGCCGGAGTGGTACGCGCCGCGCGGGCAGTTGTCGTTGCGGGCCACGGAGATAAGGCCGGTGGGGGTGGGTGAACTCCTCGCGCGGCTGGAGCAGTTGAAGAAGTCGCTGGCCGCGGAGGGGCTGTTCGCGGCCGACCGGAAGAAGCCGTTGCCCTTTCTGCCGCAGCTGATCGGGCTGGTCTGCGGACGTGCCTCGGCCGCCGAGCGCGATGTCCTGGAGAACGCGCGGCACCGCTGGCCCGCCGTCCGTTTCGAGGTGCGCAACGTGCCCGTGCAGGGTGTGCACGCCGTGCCGCAGGTGGTGCAGGCGGTGAAGGAGCTGGACGCGCTCGACGGTGTGGACGTGATCATCGTGGCGCGGGGCGGCGGCAGCGTGGAGGACCTGCTGCCGTTCTCCGACGAGCAGTTGGTACGGGCCGTGTCGGCCTGTCGTACGCCCGTGGTGTCCGCGATCGGGCACGAGCCCGACAACCCGCTCCTGGACTACGTGGCCGACCTGCGCGCCTCCACCCCCACCGACGCGGCGAAGAAGGTCGTACCGGACGTGGGTGAGGAGTACGAGCGTGTACGGCAGCTGCGGGACCGGGCGCGGCGGTGTGTGGTGGCGTTCGTCGACCGGGAGGAGCGCGGGCTGGCGCAGGCGCTGGCGCGGCCGTCGATAGAGGATCCGCACCGGATGATCGACGAGCGGGCGGATCATGTCGCCGCCCTCCTCGACCGCGGCCGGCGCACCCTCGGTCACCTTCTCGACCGCGCCGACTCGGAGCTGACCCACACGCACGCGCGCGTGGTGGCCCTCTCCCCCGCGGCGACCCTGAAGCGGGGGTACGCGGTGCTGCAGAAGGCCGACGGACACGCCGTCCGGGACCCGGAAGAGGTGACCGCGGACGAGGTGCTGCGAGCGCGGGTCGCCGAGGGTGAGTTCACGGTTCGGGTCGAGGCGTAGTTCCTGTTGATGCATAGGGTGGGCGGATGACCAGCAAGGTTGACGAAGGTGCCGGGACGGCAGAGGCACTCGGGTACGAGCAGGCGCGCGACGAGCTGATCGAGGTCGTACGGCGGCTGGAGGCGGGCGGTACGACGCTGGAGGAGTCGCTCGCGCTCTGGGAGCGCGGCGAGGAGCTGGCGAAGGTGTGCCGGCGCTGGCTGGACGGGGCCCGGGCGCGGCTGGACGCGGCGCTGGCGGAGGAAGAGACCGCGGAGGGCGACGCCGAGTAGTAGCGGCGGCTAGCGACTGCGACTAGCGGCAACAGTGGTTCGCTGTGAGGCGGATCACCATGCTCCGGTTTTGGTTGAACATTGAACCTCCTATCGCGTACGGTCGGTCTCGTCAGCCTATCCGGACCACGGTCCGGTTCCGGTTCCCGGCCCCGAGGAAGTTCTCGTATGTCTCTCGTTCTTGACCCCACCGCCCAGGACCTGCTGTTCCGCGAGGCCCGCACCGCGAACACCTTCACCGACGAGCCCGTGACCGACGAGCAGGTCCAGGCGATCTACGACCTGGTCAAGTACGGCCCGACCTCGATGAACCAGTCGCCGCTGCGCATCACCCTGGTCCGCTCCCCCGAGGCCCGCGAGCGCCTCGTCAAGCACCTCGCCGAGGGCAACCAGAAGAAGACCGCCGCCGCCCCGCTGGTCGCGATCCTCTCCGCGGACAACGAGTTCCACGAGGAACTGCCCAACCTGTTCCCGCACTTCCCGCAGGCCAAGGACGCCGTCTTCGGCGAGCGCTCGGTCCGTGAGGGCAACGCCGCGCTGAACGCCGCCCTCCAGGCCGCGTACTTCATCATCGGCATCCGCGCCGCCGGCCTCGCCGCCGGCCCGATGACCGGTCTCGACTTCGCGGGCGTCCAGAAGGAGTTCCTGGACGGCGACCACACCCCGTTCGTCGTCATCAACATCGGCAAGCCGGGCGAGGACGCCTGGTTCCCGCGCTCCCCGCGCCTGGAGTACGACGAGGTCGTCACCACCGTCTGAGTCGGCCCGGCCCTCCTGATGACATGACGAAGGCCCCCGGCATCACGCCGGGGGCCTTCGTCGCAGGCTCACTTCGTCTTGAGCGCCTTCGCCATCTCGGTCAGTTGGGCGAACGAGCCCGTGCCCGCCACGACCGTCGTCGAGCCCTTGTCCGCGAGCACGAGGGCGTCGTAGCGACCGCCGGTGTAGCGGGTCCAGGTGTGGCCGTCGATGTTCTGGGTGGTCTTCGTCGCGGCGCCGCCCTGGCTGGCGGTGTCGATGAAGTCGGACGGCTTCTGAGTCGACTGCTCTATCTGCACGTACTGACCACCGGGGGCACTGAACCCGAGGTGCCAGGCGTCGAACGCGGCGCCGTCGTAGCGGACCGAGGTCGCCTTCCAGGTCTTGGACAGGCCCTCCGGCGCCGCCACCGGGTACGGCGCCGCGCGGCGTGCCGTGAGCAGTTCCACGCGGTAGTCGACCCGCTTGACGTCCGGAGCGTGGTCGCTGTGCGGGATGAAGATGTAGACGATCGCCGCCGCGATCCCGATCAGGCCCAGGGAGAGAATCATGTCCCGGACCGTCTTCTGCTTGCCGTTCGAACCTGCCACGTCCCTATCGTCGCAGGTGCCCTGGTCCGCTCATCCGTGGGCCCCCCTGCTCATTTTGTCTGCCTGGCGATAGAGTCGGGGCCATACCCTCATCCGGCCGTCGTCGTATCAGAAAGGTGCGCTCCGATGACCGAGCATCATCATCTGCCGTCCGAACTCGAAGTCCCCTCCGAGGCCCCCGACCGCAACCTCGCCCTGGAACTCGTCCGGGTGACCGAAGCCGCCGCGATGGCCGCGGGCCGCTGGGTCGGGCGCGGTGACAAGAACGGCGCCGACGGTGCCGCCGTGCGTGCCATGCGGACCCTCGTCTCCACCGTCTCGATGAACGGCGTCGTCGTCATCGGCGAGGGCGAGAAGGACGAGGCGCCGATGCTCTTCAACGGCGAGCGGGTCGGTGACGGGACCGGGCCGGAGTGCGACATCGCCGTCGACCCGATCGACGGGACCACCCTCAACGCCAAGGGCATGCCGAACGCGATCGCCGTGCTGGCCGCCGCGGACCGCGGTTCGATGTTCGACCCGTCCGCCGTCTTCTACATGGACAAGCTCGTCGCCGGGCCCGAGGCCGCCGAGTTCGTCGACATCGAGGCCCCGATCTCGGTGAACATCCGCCGGGTCGCCAAGGCCAAGCGGGTCACGCCCGAGGACGTCACCGTCGTCGTGCTGGACCGGCCGCGGCACGACGGCATCATCAAGGAGATCCGGGAGACCGGTGCGCGGATCAAGCTGATCTCCGACGGCGATGTCGCGGGCTCGATCCTGGCGCTGCGCGAGGGCACCGGCGTGGACCTGCTGCTCGGCATCGGCGGCACACCCGAGGGCATCATCTCGGCCTGTGCCGTGAAGTGCCTGGGGGGCGTGATCCAGGGCAAGTTGTGGCCCAAGGACGACGCCGAGCGGCAGCGGGCCCTGGACGCGGGGCACGATCTGGACCGTGTGCTGACCACGGACGACCTGGTGTCGGGCGAGAACGTGTTCTTCGTCGCGACCGGGATCACGGACGGGGAACTGCTGCGGGGTGTGCGGTACCGCGCGGAGACCGCGACGACCGACTCGATCGTGATGCGGTCGAAGTCCGGGACTGTGCGGCGGATCGACTCGGAGCACCGGTTGAGCAAGCTGCGGGCGTACAGCGCGATTGACTTTGACCGGGCCAAGTAACGCACCTAAGAGCAAGTAACGCGCCTAAGAGTGGGGTTCTGCGGACCATTGGCGAGTGCGGGTCCGCTGTGGCTGGTCGCGCAGTTCCCCGCGCCCCTTAGTGGGTTGCCCTGGCCGGCGACTACAAGGCGCCCCTGGTGGGTTGGGAGTCCTGCCCGGCAATGAAAAGGCGCCCCCTGGTGCGGAGGGGGCGCCTTTCGTCATCCTGCCGCCGCTATGCGGCCCGCCGCGCGCGCCTTCTGGAGTTCCAGGTCGCGACGGCGGCGCCTGGCCAGGACCACGCGGCGTTCGGCGGCGGTGAGGCCGCCCCAGACGCCGTAGGGCTCGGGTTGGAGGAGGGCGTGCTCCCGGCACTCGACCATGACCGGACAGCGGGCGCAGACGCGCTTGGCGGCGTCCTCACGGGAGAGTCGGGCGGCGGTGGGTTCCTTGGAGGGTGCGAAGAACAGGCCGGCCTCGTCGCGCCGGCACACCGCTTCGGTGTGCCATGGAGCGTCTTGGTCCCTGTCTCGCGCAGGCACCCGCTGGGCCGGAACAGCAGCTACCTGCAGGGACGAATGCGGCGGTTGCAGCACGGTCTACTCCTGACGACGGCTTCGCGAGCGAGAGACGATGCAGCAAGGCCTACCCGCTGTGCGCGCGCCTATGCACTGAGTTCCGAACCGCTGGTTTCCGTGCGCTTGTGCGCGATGTCAGGGGCGGACCGGCGTGGACCGATCAGCTCCACATGTGTCCCGATTCACAACCGTCAACGGTCCAGGTGTTTGCGCAAATTCTTGTCGACCTTGCGCTGAACCCGATCGAGAATGTCCGCAACGAGCTTGCCGCGCTTGGGTTTTGCCTCGATGTTTCCGAGTACGGCCCACCCGTCGACGTAGATCACGGGCGCGTCCGGCTCCAGTGAGTCCAGCGTGTCCACCTCGAAGTTGCCGAGGACTCCGCCGCCGGTGCCGCGCAGCGACACGTTCTCCGGGACGCGGATCTCGACGTTGCCGAAGACCGAGATGGCCTTGATGACGACCTGCTGGTACTCGAAGATCGCCTCGCTGAGGTCGATCTCGACGCTGCCGAACACGGCGTACGCGTGCATGCGGCGGCCGGCGCGCCAGCGGCCCTTGCGCATGGCGGAGCTGAACACCGCCACCACGTGTCCGTCGGCCTCGGCCGGGATCGCGCCCTCCGTCGGGCGGTTCGGTGCGGGGCTGTACGACGAGGCCGTCGCCCGGTGCCCATGGGCGGCCGGCAGATCCTGGATGAAGACCTCCAGCTCACCGACCGTCTTGGCGCTCAGCACCCCCTCGACCCGCTCGGCGTGCTCGTCGGCGGTCAGCCGCCCCTCGGCCAGGGCGTCGCGCAGGATGTCGGCGATGCGGTCACGGTCGGCGTCCGAGGCGCGCAGCTGAGCGGCGGCGGGCGCGGGCTGCGGGGCCGTGGGCGCGGATGCGGGCTGCTTCTGAAGGTCCACGACAGCAGAGTACCGAAACGCGATAGATCGCGACTAGGGGTGTGGACAACGTTGGCGTGGCGTAGGCCGTGGCGAACTGAGCCTTACCTCACAAGCTCGGTGTCAGTGGCAGGTTCTACGCTGGTGGGCGCCCGCCAGTGTCGGCGGGCGGCCGTCTGTCGAGTGAGGAATGGGCTGCGATGCCTGAGTTCGCGTACACCGATCTGCTCCCCATGGGAGAGGACACCACCCCGTACCGGCTGGTGACCTCCGAGGGTGTCTCCACCTTCGAGGCCGACGGGCGGACGTTCCTCAAGGTCGAGCCGGAGGCGCTGCGCAAGCTGGCGGCCGAGGCGATCCACGACATCCAGCACTATCTGCGGCCGGCCCACCTCGCGCAGCTGCGCCGGATCATCGACGACCCCGAGGCGTCGAACAACGACAAGTTCGTGGCGCTGGACCTCCTGAAGAACGCGAACATCGCGGCGGCCGGCGTGCTGCCCATGTGCCAGGACACCGGCACGGCGATCGTGATGGGCAAGCGCGGACAGAACGTCCTCACGGAGGGCGGCGACGAGTCGGCCCTGTCCCGCGGCATCTACGACGCGTACCTGAACCTCAACCTCCGGTACTCGCAGATGGCCCCGCTGACCATGTGGGACGAGAAGAACACCGGGTCGAACCTGCCCGCCCAGATCGAGCTGTACGCGACCGACGGCGGCGCCTACAAGTTCCTGTTCATGGCGAAGGGCGGCGGCTCGGCCAACAAGAGCTTCCTCTACCAGGAGACGAAGGCGGTCCTCAACGAGGGCTCCATGATGAAGTTCCTGGAGGAGAAGATCCGTTCGCTGGGTACGGCGGCCTGCCCGCCGTACCACCTGGCGATCGTGGTCGGCGGTACGAGCGCCGAGTACGCGCTGAAGACCGCGAAGTACGCCTCCGCGCACTACCTGGACGAGATCCCGGCCGAGGGTTCGGAGCTGGGCCACGGCTTCCGGGACAAGGACCTGGAGCAGAAGGTCTTCGAGCTGACGCAGCGGATCGGGATCGGGGCGCAGTTCGGCGGCAAGTACTTCTGTCACGACGTGCGTGTGGTGCGCCTCCCCCGGCACGGCGCGTCCTGCCCGGTCGCCATCGCCGTGTCCTGCTCGGCCGACCGCCAGGCCGTCGCGAAGATCACGGCCGAGGGCGTCTTCCTGGAGCAGCTGGAGACCGACCCGGCGCGCTTCCTGCCGGAGACCACGGACGAGCACCTGGACTCCGCCGAAGAAGGCGTCGTCCGGATCGACCTCAACCAGCCCATGGACGACATCCTCGCCGAGCTGACCAAGTACCCGGTCAAGACCCGGCTCTCGCTCTCCGGCCCGCTGGTCGTGGCCCGCGACATCGCGCACGCCAAGATCAAGGAACGGCTGGACGCGGGCGAGGAGATGCCGCAGTACCTGAAGGACCACCCGGTGTACTACGCGGGCCCGGCGAAGACCCCCGAGGGCTACGCGTCCGGCTCCTTCGGCCCGACCACGGCCGGTCGCATGGACTCCTACGTCGAGCAGTTCCAGGCGGCGGGCGGCTCCAAGGTGATGCTCGCCAAGGGCAACCGCAGCAAACAGGTCACCGACGCGTGCGACGTGCACGGCGGTTTCTATCTCGGCTCGATCGGCGGGCCCGCGGCCCGGCTCGCCCAGGACTGCATCAAGAAGGTCGAGGTCGTCGAGTACGAGGAACTCGGCATGGAGGCGGTCTGGAAGATCGAGGTCGAGGACTTCCCGGCGTTCGTCGTCGTCGACGACAAGGGCAACGACTTCTTCCAGGATCCGGCACCGGAGCCGACGTTCACGCATATTCCGGTGCGGGGGCCGGGCCTCGGCTGATCTGGCGACGGCACCTCAGAGAGCCCCTGGCCGTCGGCTGGGGGCTCTGTTGTTGCTGCTTTCCTGTTCTGGAAAGCCGAGAGTCTTGACCTTGATCGCGGCCACTCGGAACCATCGAACGTGACAAGGACTGTCGACCTGGGGGGCACACGATGACTGAGCCGCTGCGGAAGTTGTCAGGAGACCCGGAGTGCAAGAACGGGACGTGCCCCACGCTGTGGGCCAAGACAGCGAGCGGGGACTACGTGGTTCAGGGCTACGCCGTGACCGACCCGGCGGAGCTTGCACAACTCGACCTACCCGAGGGCGAGACGGCTGTACGCGTTCCCGCCGCAGTGCTTGAGGAGTACTTCAGTGCTCAGCGGTGAGGAGTTCGGCCACATCTTCGAGACCTTCGAGCGGACGGCGTTCCGTCTGGAGACGTTGGACGAGTACGACGTAGATGAGGAGCGCGAGGAAATCGTGCGATTCCTCGCGGGTGAGGACATGGGCCCGGAGTGGGACGACAACCCTTGGGTGCGGTCCATGACCGACAAGGGCAAGCAGGTGTCCCGCGTTCACGTCCTGCGGTCCCCGCTGACTGAGTATCTGCGGTACGAACTGGCCGCGTACCCCGGCAACATCAAGGCCGGGGAATCCATCGGGATCATCGACCTGGCCGAGCAGAACGTTTCCGGCCTTCCTGATCACGATTTCTGGTTGGTGGACGACCGTGACGTCTACCGCATGCACTACACCGCTGAGGGAGAGTTCACGGGGGCAGAACTTCTGCCCCCGGACAGGCTCACGGAGTACCAGGGTTACCGTGACAGCGCCCTGATGGCTGCCACGCCGTTCGCTACTTACTGGGAGCGGCACCACTGACCAGCGACTCACTTGGAACAGCCTTGCGGGCACTACGGGAAACATCGGGACTCACCGGTGACGTAGTGGCTCGTAGGGCTTCCATGTCTGCTGGGAAGCTCTCCAAGATTGAGAACGGGAAGGTTCGGCCGACAGTCCAAGACGTCGACCTGATCCTGTCGGCTCTCGGGGTGTCTCAGGCGGTGAAGGACGAGTTCCTGGCCACGGCCCGCACCGAGGCCACGGAAGCCATGGCGTGGCGCCTGCTCCGCCGTATGGGTCCCTGGAAGCACCAGAACACCATCAAGGCCATCGAGGCGAGCACGCAGATGCTCAGGCTGTTTCAGGGGCAGTTGGTACCGGGGCTTCTCCAGACCCCGGAGTACGCGTCAGCCGTATTCAGCGTGCCTCCAGCTTTGCCCGCCGAGACCAGGGCGCGGACGGTGGCCGCCAGGATCGAACGGCAAGAGACCTTGCACGACCCCGAACGAACTTTTCGGTTCCTCATCTGCGAGCACGTCCTTCGATGGCGCGTGCCGTCCCTGATGGTCCTCGCACTGCAACTCGACCGCATCGTGTCCCTGTCACGTCTCCCCAACGTCAGCATCGGGGTGCTGCCGCTTGACGCACCCATGCCGGACTTCCCGATGACGTGCTTCAGCCTCCACGACGACCGGCTAGTGATCGCGGAGACCTTCCACTCAGAGATCACCACCCGCGATCCGAAGGACGTACAGACGTACGTCGACACCTTCGAGAGGTTCGCCGCAGTAGCCGTCTACGGCGACGAAATGAGAACCCTGGTCGAGCACATCCGAGACGGGTTCTTGCCTCAACAGGAAAGAACCTAGGACCAGTTCGCCTGCGCCGTGACGATGGTTCCCGAGCGAAAGAGACACGGGAAAGGTCCGACGACATGTTGATGGCTGAAAAGACAACTCAGAATGCGCCCGAACTCGAACCTGTCGGAGTCGATGGGCGCATGACGTGCGCCGCACTCTGCCATTCCCGCGAAGCTGTCCGAGTGAGGCCATCGACCTGCCCCTATCGGCACCTGCAATAACCAGAAAAGGTTCCTGTTCATTGTGTGCCGGAGGGCATCTCTTGCCCCGCGCTCGGTGCGCGAACTCGAAATCCGCAAGGAGTCCTGCAATGAGTGCTGCCGAGAACCCCCTGCAATTCGCATGGTTGGAAGTCACAGGGCTCTGCAATGAGTTCTGCACCCACTGTTACGCGGACTCGTCGCCCAAGAGCACGCACGGCACCATGACGGCAGAGGACTGGCTACGCGTCATCAGTGAACTTGCAGACATGGGAGTGCCCGACGTTCAGTTCATCGGTGGAGAGCCAACGCTCCACCCGGATCTTCCGAAGTTCATCCAACACGCCTACGGACTTGGGCTTTCGGTTGAGGTGTTCTCCAACATGACACATATCCGGGATTTACTATGGGAGACCTTCGTCGAGTGTGACGTTCGACTCGCAACGTCGTACTACTCGGACAGTGCCGAGGACCACGACGCCGTAACCAAGCTGCGGGGCTCACACAAACGTACCCGCGCCAACATCGAAAAGGCGCTGGCACTTGGTGTTCCGATTCGGGGCGGGGTCGTCGCGGTGCGAAAGGAGCAGCGCGTTTTCGAGGCAACCCAGGATCTTCTGAGCCTCGGTGTCGAAACGGTCGGCGGAGACCGCATGCGGGCGTTCGGCCGGGGGAGCAGCGGGGCCGCACCAACAATCGCTGACCTATGTGGGCACTGCGCACATAAAAAATGCGCCATCTTACCGACAGGAGACGTTGCGCCTTGCGTGCTCGGCCGCTTCCTGAACATCGGGAACGTGAAGAATGCTCCGCTCTTCGAGATCTGGGGCGGGTCACGCATCAGTGAGGTGCTGGCCGATATCCGGGCCGTTCTCGGGGATGGAGCGCAGTCGTGCACTCCTCCTCAATTCCTGCCCATGTGTGGGCCGTGCGGCCCGTGTGTTCCGTCCGTGGCACACTGCGACCCCAGGGAGGCGCAGAGCGCCGCTACGATCGGCGCACCGGCTTGACCCGCTGCGATGATCAGGAGTGCAAGCATGGAGGATCACGGAGACGACTTCGGGCCGTGGGGATGGGAGAGCACCCACGCCCCCGTACAACGGACCGACGAGGAATGGGCCACGATCGCGCGCTACGTTCGGCACGCGGCGAACAAGCTAGGTCCCCAACTCCCTCTGTGCCTTCCCGGCGAGCCGCAGGAATGCGGACGGACCGCTCAGCAACATGTCGTGGTCTGGTCCGCACATCTCAAGGCCGTAGCGCATCACTTGATCGAGCAGTCGACGCCGAGTGAGGCCAGGGGCGCGCATGCGGTCGGCCCGCTGTATCAGCGTCGCCTCGCGGAGTTGAGAGCGGAAAGCACGCCAGAGCCCGCCTCACGCTGATCGGCGCACCCAAGAAATGCCCCTGCCCGTACGTCCTCCCCCGGGGCGTGCGGGCAGGGCTTTGTACATATCCGTCCGGTGCCGCTCAGGGGCGGCTACAGAAGTCGCCAAAGGGGTGGCACTAAATCTCGGAGAGCCGGGCATTCCCCAGCACCCTCGGGTTAGAGATCATGCGCGGACAGTGCCGGGGCTGCCGTGAGACGAACAATCCAAACGACTTCTTCCAGGACCCGGCACCGGAGCCGGCGTTCACGCACATTCCGGTGCGGGGGCCGGGGCCGGCCTGAGCAAGTGACGGACGCCCGCCCCTGGCGACAGCAGGGGTGGGAGTCTCAGGCGGGGCCCGCCAGGGCAATGCGGTTGTTCGTGATGTCAACGGGGCCTGCCGGGCCCTACCCTGATGGCCTGTCACTCTCGGGGGAGCGCGCATGACCTTCGACCAGTCCTCCTGGCAGCTCAACAACAGCCGGGTTTTCAACATCGCGGGCGATCTGCGTCTGACCGAGCAGAGCGGGCCGGCGGAGTTCGCCGAAGCGATCGCCGAACTGCGGTCACGTATCGGGGCGTTGGAGGGAGTAACGGAGTCCGAACGCGCGGCTCTCGACGCGGAACTCGCCGGCATCGCCGGGGACGCCCTCGAAGGCGCGGGGGAGGTCGCCGACGGTACGGCCGCCGAACCGGACGCGGAGGGCTCGGACGACCCGGAGGCTCCCGAGGCCGAGTCCGACGACCCGGAGGACGCCGATGCCGCGCGCGACGGGACGGACGACGCCGTCACCGGTCGGCTGACCCGGTTCGCCAACCGGCTGCGCGCCCTGCGCGGCACCGCCGCCGCGGCCACCGAACTGGGCAACACCGTGGACGAGCTGGCCCGCTGGGCCGGCGGCCACCACTTTTGATCGGCCCCGTGCGATGCGGGGATCCGACGCGGCACAACCGGGCTACGAGCAGCCGAACTGGCATGCGGAGACCGTCATCAACGCGGGCGCCGTCCACCTTCCCGGAAGCTCCGGCCAACCACTCGGCGGGGCACCCGAGGGGGTCCCTCCGCCGCCTCCGGACGCCGCGGGCTTCCGGCGGTCACTGGCGCGGCTGCTGCTGCGCAAGCTGACCTCCACGCTCGACGAAATGCACTGGCTGGACGACAAGTTGGTCGAGCTGTCCGCGATCGTCGAAGACGTCGACGGCCGTACGGTGACCAGTCGCCGCCGCGGTCCCCTGAGGTGGCGCGAGCGCTCGGCGGTCAGACCACTGCCGCAGGTACTGGCCCACCCCGAGACCGACCTCATCCTCCTCCAGGGCGGCGCGGGCGCGGGCAAGAGCGTGGCGCTGCGTCAGCACGCCATGGCGCAGTTGGAGGAGATCGCCGAGGGCCGCGCCCCGGAAGGGCCCCTGCCGCTCTACGTCAACCTCCGCGAGCTCAGGGCGAAACCTCATGAAATCAACACCGATGTACTGCGGCGGTACATCATGGCGCAGACCGGACCACGGGGCAGCAGCGCCGTCGCGACGTACTTCGCCCACTGCTTCACGGAGGACCTGCAGCAGCGACGGGTCACCCTGCTGCTCGACTCCTTCGACGAGATCCCGGCCGTACTCGACAGTCCGACGATCGACGCCGCCGTGGCACCGTACATCCAGACCGTCATCGAACTCGTCGAGGGCGGCGGGCGGTGCGTGGTCGCCGCACGGGAGTACAAGGGCCCACGCGCGTCGGGCTGGACCCGGCTCCAACTCCTCGGCATGGATCCGGAACAGCAGGAGGAATTCCTGCGCAGACTCGGTTTCGAGGAGCCCGATTTCGCGCGCGTGCAGGCACTGCTGACGGACCCGCGCCGGGGGTTCGCGACCGAGCTGCGGAATCCGCTCAGCCTGCATCTCCTCGCCACGTACGTACGGGAGATGGACGCCGTACCGGACCGTCCGAGCGCGTTGTTCGAGGAGTACGCCGCGTCGCGGCTGCGCAAGGCACTGCCGTCGGCGGTCGGCCTTGACGGCCGTGAGCCCAGCGGTCGAGCCGGTGGACTGCAGCGTCGGATCGAGGACTTCCTCGCCCGCTTCGCGTTCCAGCTCACCAGGACGCGGGGCGGACTGTCCGTGGACGAGCGGACCTTCCGGGACGAGATCACCCGGGACGCCGGAGATCCCGCGACCCACGACCTGATGATCCGCGTGCTGGAGGAGTCGCGGATCCTGGTCTCCTCCCCGGAAGAGCCGATGGGCAGCGAGAGCGGCGCGGGATCCGCCGAGCAGTCCGGCCGTAGGGTGTTCTTCGGCCATCGGCGCGTCCTCCAGCACTTCGCCAGCCGGTACGTGGCCGAGCACCCGTCGGCCGTACCGCCCCGTGAACTGGCGACGAGCGGGCAGTGGCGCGAGACCGCGGTGACCGTGCTCCAGGACGGTACCGCCGAGGTCACGGACCCGCTGCTGGAGGCGCTGAGCGAGGCCTTGGCCGACGAGCGGAACCAGGCGGACCGGGCCGACGCGGAGGAATTCACCTGGTCACCGGGGGCCGTACACACCCTGGAACTGCTGACGGCCGCCTACCAAAGCCGGCCGGAGTTGCCGCACGCCCCCGTGCGGATGCTGGTCGAGGACCTCGTGGCGAGGGCGTGGAAACACGGGAGCATTAGCGACCGTAAGTTCGCCCTGGACTGCATACCGCTGCTCTCCGAGGGAATGCGCCAGTCGTACGTGGAGGCAGCGTTCGCCGGCAAGAGCAACTGGCTGCGGATGACGGCTCTGCGGGACTGCGCCATGTTGCCCGAGGTGCCGGAGACAGTGCGGAGGGCTGTCCGCAGGCTGCTGGTCACGCGTCTCGGGGAAAAGAAGACAACGCCCTCAGAGACGCGAGCGTTCGACGGGGATCTGCGGCGCTTGCGCGTGGACGAGGATCTGGTCGCGCTGCGGAGGCTCGTGGACTTGGCGCCCAAGGGGGTCGTTTTCTGGGGCGCGTTCAGCGCGTTGTTCCTGGCGTTTTCCGACACGTCGCGTCTGGTGAACATGCTGACAGGCCTTCTGATGAGCTCGGGCCTGTTTCTTGGCACTTCCTGGATTCTTTTCTGGTGCGTCCAGGCCAGCGAGCCGCTGTCCTATGGAGCACGGCGGCGCCGGATCCACAGGTTTCTGGAACAGGGCGGCCTCCGAGTGACAAGGATCCATCTCGGATGGCTCGTAGTGTGCATCGCCCTCGGAACCGGGGCTATGTGTGTACTGGCGCTGGGAATCCTGGGCCTGCTGTTCGCAAGGACGTACTGGCTCGTCTGGGCACCGGTCTGGGTACTGCTGACCTTCTACACCATCCTGTGGGGTCCCAGCCTCCTCTACGCGGTTCGTCGGGCCTCTCCCTCCTGGCGATTCAGCGTGACGAGAGTGGTGCTCGTCGTGCCGTACGTCCTCATGTCCAAAAACGATCTGGTTCGCAGGCTGTTGAAGAAGAGGCCCAGCCTCCGCGAAGTACTGGCGAGCATGGCGATCCTGCCGGCGCTAGGTCTAGCGGTCGGCATCGGCGACGCGCTGACACGGGTCCGGCTCTCACCACGGGCGCTCCAGGTCCTCATTGCGATCACGGCCTGCGCACTCGCATACATGTTCGCCCGCCCCTTCTACCGCGAACTCCGCCGCCACCGCGCCCTGAACCGCGCCATCGCGCACGGATCCCCCGGCGGCCCCGCCTTCTTCACCTCCCTGTTCGGTCTCCGCGACGCGAAGGAAGCCTCCGACTACGTGTCGCGCATCCGTACCGTGCCCCGCGGCGCCCCCCTAGACCTGGACCGCCAAACCCTGCGCCGCTGCATCGCCCTCCTCCAAGACGACTCCCCCGCCGAGTCCGTCCCCGGAATCTCCCCCGAAGCCCTCGCCCAGCTGACCAAATGGCGGGACGACAGTCGGCTGCTCGACGAGCTGGGGCGGCTGGACGAGCAGCTCCGCACCCGCTGACCGGACCATTCGACAGACCGGCCCCGGAACATCCCCACCCTCCCAGTCGATATACAGGTATGAGCGACTACCGCATCGAGCACGACTCCATGGGCGAGGTACAGGTCCCCGCGAACGCGAAGTGGCGTGCCCAGACCCAGCGCGCCGTGGAGAACTTCCCGATCTCCGGCCAACGCATCGAGCGCGCCCACATCCAGGCACTGGCCCGCATCAAGGGTGCCGCCGCCAAGGTGAACGCCGAGTTGGGCGTGCTCGACAAGGACATCGCGGAGGCGATCCAGGAGGCGGCCCGTGAGGTCGCCGGCGGGGCGTGGGACGAGCACTTTCCCATCGACGTGTTCCAGACGGGGTCCGGCACCTCGTCCAACATGAACACCAACGAGGTGATCGCGACCCTCGCGACCGAGCGGCTCGGGCGCGATGTGCATCCGAACGACCACGTCAACGCCTCGCAGTCGTCCAACGACGTCTTCCCGTCCAGCATTCACATCGCGGCCACCGGGGCCGTGATCCACGACCTGATCCCGGCCCTGGAGCATCTCGCGGGCGCGCTGTCGCGCAAGTCCGTCGAGTTCGCCGATGTGGTGAAGTCCGGGCGGACCCATCTGATGGACGCCACGCCCGTGACGCTGGGGCAGGAGTTCGGCGGGTACGCGGCCCAAGTGCGGTACGGCGTCGAGCGGTTGGAGGCCTCGCTGCCGCGGCTGGCGGAGTTGCCGCTCGGGGGTACCGCCGTCGGGACCGGGATCAACACCCCGCCCGGGTTCTCGGCCGCCGTGATCGCGGAGGTCGCCCTCGTCACCGGGCTGCCGCTGACCGAGGCGCGGGACCACTTCGAGGCGCAGGGTGCCCGGGACGGGATCGTCGAGACCAGCGGGCAGTTGCGGACCATCGCCGTAGGGCTGACGAAGATCGCGAACGATCTGCGGTGGATGGCGTCCGGGCCGCGGACGGGGCTCTCGGAGATCTCGCTGCCGGATCTGCAGCCGGGGTCGTCGATCATGCCCGGCAAGGTCAATCCGGTGATTCCGGAGGCCGTGCTGATGGTCGCCGCGCAGGTCGTGGGCAATGACGCGACCGTCGCCACCGCAGGGGCCGCAGGCAACTTCGAGCTCAATGTGATGCTGCCGGTGATCGCCAAGAATGTCCTGGAGTCGATCAGGCTGCTCGCCAATGTGTCGCGGCTGCTGGCCGACCGGACCGTCGACGGGATCGTCGCGCACCGGGAGCGCGCGCGTGAATACGCGGAGTCGTCGCCGTCCGTCGTCACCCCGCTGAACAAGTACATCGGGTACGAGGAGGCCGCCAAAGTGGCCAAGAAGGCACTGGCGGAGCGGAAGACGATCCGCCAAGTCGTGCTGGAGAACGGCTATGTGGAGCGCGGTGACCTGACCGTCGCGCAGCTCGACGAGGCTCTCGATGTCCTGCGGATGACGCGTCCGTAACCAATTGTCGCCATGGCGAGAACCGTGACGCGCGCCGCAGCGTCGTATGCCCGGGGCACCTAATATCTGTTCATGGCAGACGGTGGAGCGGTGAGAGCGGTGGAAGCGGGTACGTCTACGGCCTTCTGGGCGCCCGGGAGTCAGATCCTGTGGCGCTATCGGGAGAACGCGGGACCGCGCTTCCACATCGCCCGCCCCGTCACGGTCGTCCGCGACGACGAGGAGCTGCTCGCGGTCTGGATGGCGCCCGGCACCGAGTGTGTGAAGCCGGTGCTCGCGGACGGTACGTCTGTGCACGCGGAGCCGCTGGAGACCCGGTACACCAAGCCGCGCACGGTGCAGTTGGACCGCTGGTTCGGTACGGGCGTGCTGAAGCTGGCGCGGCCCGGTGAGCCGTGGTCGGTGTGGCTTTTCTGGGAGCCGGGATGGCGGTTCAAGAACTGGTACGTGAACCTTGAGGAACCGCTGGCCCGTTGGGCGGGCGGGGTCGACTCCGAGGATCACTTCCTGGACATCACCGTGGAGCCGGACCGGAGTTGGCAGTGGCGTGACGAGGACGAGTTCGCGCAGGCCCAGCGGGACGGGCTGATGGATTCCCAACTCGCGGAGCGGGTACGGGAAGCGGGCTGGTCGGCGGTGGAAGTGATCCGTAAGTGGGGGGCGCCGTTCGCGGACGGCTGGCAGCACTGGCGCCCGGATCCGTCCTGGGCTGTACCTTCACTTCCGGAGGACTGGGACCGCACCCCCGCGCACATGTCCACATGAGACCCTTGATGCGCCCCCGGTGCGCAACCGTAGGATCGTCCTCCGCAAGGGCACCGCACAACTCCCGGGGCAGCTACCGGGACTGACCAGATGTCACCGAGGGGCGGCAGGACGTGAGCGAGGGGTACGAGGGCAACACCGGCGACACCGGTCCTGCGGGCCGCCGGTCCACCGGCGGCACAGGAACAGCCTCTGACCACGCGGGAATTCCGTTCCTGGGGCACGTATTCCGGGTATCGGCATTTCGGCGGGACGATCCGCACGTATCGCGTGCGGTCCCGGACGGACGGATTCGACACGCGTGACGGAGCACCCCACCTCCTTCGAGCGCCCACAGGGCGCCGACCCCACGGACCCCCGTGGGGCGCTTCTGCGTACCTCGACGCCGCCGCCAAGGCCGTCCGGTGCCCCGGCCTTACCGGCTCAGGCACGCACCGGTGAGCCGTCCTCGGCGCCGGGTACGAGCACGTCCCGCGCCAAGGGGAAGGACCCGGCAGGTACCCCTGTGAAGCCCGACACCGCAGGTGGCTCCGAGCACTCCCAGCCCTCGGCCGCCGAACCCGACGCCCACCGTCCGCGCCCCGCACCCGAGGGCATCCCGGCCCAGCCGGGCGGCGGCGAGGTCTCCGACACCGCCGCCAAGGAGCGCCGTACGGGACAGGGACTGCCCCCGGGCGGTCCCATGCCGATGCGGCGGGACGGGGACCGGCTGCGCTTCGTGGGCGCCGCGACCCGGCGGATCGCCCGCGGTATCGACCTGGACGAGATCGTGATGGGGCTGTGCCGGGCGACCGTGCCGACCTTCTCGGACGCGATCCTGGTCTATCTGCGCGACCCGCTGCCGGTGGGCGACGAACGGCCCACGGGTCCGGTCGTGCTGCGGCTGCGCCGCACCGACCGGATCCCGGAGGAGCGGGACGCGGACAGCGGCTTCATGCCCGCGCTCCAGCCGGAGCAGCCGTCCGAACTGTCGGCGGTCACAGCCGAGTTGTGCGAGGTCCGGCCCGGCGGCGCGCTGAACGAGGTACTGCGGGGCGTACGGCCGGTCTTCGCCGACTCGCCCGCCGCCCG
>NZ_JAWOAI010000168.1:0-18304 GCF_033194735.1 Streptomyces sp. W16 | reverse complement strand
TCCCTGGAGGCCGAGTTGGCGCGGCGCACGGCGGGGTCGGCCTGTCCGGTGTCGGTGTCGCGGCTGGGGCCGGAGGGTCCGTTGCTGGGGGCCGCGCACTCGGTGGTGCGAGCCGTGCTCGACGACCCGGCGGCGGTGGCCGGACGGGCTGTGGACATCGTGGCCGAACAGGCCTGAAACACAGCGGACTTCACCCGGCCTTCGCTCGTCCGGGTGGCCCGGTTTTCCACAGTTCCGTCGTCGTCCACGGAAGCACGCGACGCCCTACTGCCCAACCCGCAAGCGCCGTACCGTGATTCACGCGAGGCGCAGCCGTCGTGTCGTGACGACGGTGTGCGGGTGCGGGTGGACGAGGGGGGATTCACGTGTCGGGGGAGACAGTTCACGGGTTGCGGCGGGATGCCGTGGGGCTGCGTGAGGTCCTTTTCCAGAGCGTCACGGCGATGGCGCCGGCCGCCGCGGTCGCCGCGTCGATCCCGTCCGGCGCGGCCTTCGCCGGCGGCAGTCTGCCGCTGTCGGTACTGATCGCCCTGGTGGCCTGCCTGTTCACCGCGTCCTGCGTGGCGGAGCTGGCCCGGGAACTGCCCGCCGCCGGTTCGGTGGCCACGTACGCGGCGCAGGGACTGCATCCGGCCGTCGGCTTCCTGGTCGGCTGGGGCTATGTCTTCGTGGAGGCGCTGGTCCCACCGCTGCTGCTCCTCCAACTCGGCTTCACCACGGCGGGCACCCTGCATCAGGAGTGGTCCTCGTATCCGGAGAGCCTGTGGTGGCCGTGGGCGCTCGCCGGTGCCGCGATCATCGCGGCGGCGGGCTGGTTCGGAGTGCGCGCCTCCGCCCGTTTCGGCACGGTCCTCGGGGTCTTCGAGATCCTCGTCTTCCTGGTGTTCGCCATCTGGTTGATCGGCAAGGCCGGCAGCGCCAACACCCTTTCGGTGTTCGGCACTTCGCACACCGGGAAGGACTACTCGGGGCTCGGCGGAGTCTTCGCCGGCTCGGTCTACACGGTGCTCGCGTTCGCCGGCTTCGAGGCCGCGGCACCGCTCGCCGAGGAGACCCGGGACCCGCGCCGGACGATGCACCGCGCGGTGCTCGGCGCGGCCCTCGGTATCGGCCTCTTCTACGTGCTGACGACCTACGCCATGACGGTGTACTTCGGCCCGGACCGCTTCGCCGGGTTCGGTGCCTCCGGCGCGGCGTCCTGGGAGGGGGTGGCACGCGCGTCGTTCGGGCTGTTCTGGGTGCTGGTGTTCCTGGCCGTGGTCAACTCGACGATCGCCAACGCCAACGCGTGCGCCACCGTCTCGACACGCACCGCCTTCGCCCTGGCCCGCATCCGCGTACTCCCCCGCGTCCTGGCCACACTGCACCCCCGCCACCGCTCCCCCGTCGCCGGAATCGCCGTTCAGACCGTCGTCGCGGTGGGCGCCGTACTGGGCCTCGGCTTCGGCTACGACCCGGTGACCGCGTTCCTCCTGCTGGCCACGGTGATCGTCACGGTCGTCATCGGCGTCTACATCGTCGTGAACCTGGCCTGTGCGGGCTACTTCCTGCGCCGCAGACGCGAGTTGCTCAAGCCGGTACGGCACCTGCTGGTGCCCCTCCTCGGGATCGTGGCGTTCGTGCCGGCGCTGCTCACCGCGGCCGGCCTCCCGGTCTTCGACTTCGTCACCGAGCTGACCGCTCCCGTCTCGTACGCCGGACCGGTCGTCGGCGTCTGGATGGCGGCAGGGGTCGTAGTGCTGCTGGTTCTGCTACGGCGCCACCCCGAGCGAATAGCCGAGACCGCCCGTGTCCATCTCGACGAACCCGCCGCCGGCGGTCCTTCTCAGAACGGAGCAGTACAGCCATGAACGACCCTCGGATCCTGACGGTGCGGCCCGAACCGGGCGAGTACGCCTGGACGTTCGGCGGTGCGCCGCCCGTGGCGCGTATCTCGCCCGGCACGGTCCTCGACCTGTACACGGAGGACTGCTTCGCCGGGCGGGTGCGGTCCGAGAAGGACCTGGTGTCCGAGGTGTGCGAGTTCCCGTTCCTCAACCCGCAGACCGGCCCCTTCCATGTGGAGGGCGCGGAGCCGGGCGACACGGTCGCCGTGCACTTCGTGTCGATCGAACCGGCCCGCGACTGGGCCGCCTCGACCACGGTCCCCCTTTTCGGCGCGCTCACCTCGACACACACCACGGCGACACTGCAGCCGCCGCTTCCGGAGACCGTCTGGATCTGGCAGTTGGACCGCACCCGCCGTACGGCGTTGTTCCGCGCGCGGGACAACGACATCGAGATCGAGCTGCCTCTCGACCCGATGCACGGCACGGTGGGCGTGGCCCCCGCCAACCTGGAGGTGCGGTCGGCCCTTGTGCCCGACGCGCACGGCGGGAACATGGACACACCTGAGATGCGGGCCGGAGTCACCTGCTACCTCGGGGTCAACGTCGAGGGCGCGCTCCTCAGCCTCGGTGACGGACACGCCCGGCAGGGCGAGGGCGAGACCTGTGGTGTCGCGGTCGAGTGCGCGATGAACACCGTGGTGATCGTGGAACTGCTCAAGGGCGTCGCGACTCCCTGGCCGCGCATCGAGTCGGACACGCACATCATCTCGACGGGTTCGGCGCGGCCGTTGGAGGACGCGTTCCGGATCTCCCAGCTCGACCTGGTGCGCTGGCTGGTGCGCGACTACGGGTTCAGTGAACTGGACGCCTATCAATTCGCGACCCAGGCGGTCGAATCGCCGTTGGCCAACGTGTGCGACACCAACTACACCTGCGTGGCCAAGATCCGCAAAGAGTGGTTGCCCGCGCGCGAGACTCACCGAGGGCTGCACGCGCGGTTGCGTGAGACCGCTTCGGCCCTCCGGCACTGAACCGAAAGGCAACCCGACCATGGAACGGGCAACACCGCTCCCGAGCAGGCGATGGCTCCTGAAGGGCGCCGCCCTCGCCGCCGTCCCCTACGCGTTACTTCCCGCCCCACAGGCCGACGCACAGCCGCAGGCCGTCGACTATCCGTCGGCCGAGTGGCAGCCGGCGACCTCCTCCAACTACACGGCGTCCAACCGCCCCACGGCCTATTCCGTCGACTACGTGGTCATCCACGTCACCCAGGAGACGTACTCCTCGACGCTGTCCATCTTCCAGAATCCGAAGAAGAAGGTGTCCGCGCACTACCTCGTGCGGTCGGCCGACGGGCATGCCGCGCAGTGCGTCCGGGAGGCCAACATCGCCTGGCACGCGGGGAACTGGGACTACAACACCCGCAGCATCGGTATCGAGCACGAGGGCTGGGTGGATCAGCCCGCGTACTTCACCGACGCGCTGTACGAGCAGTCGGCCAGGCTCACGGCGGCGATCTGCGCAAAGTACGAGCTCCCCAAGGACCGGGACCACATCATCGGGCACTACGAGGTGCCGGGCACCGACCACACAGATCCGGGGCCGAACTGGGACTGGGCGCGCTACATAAGGCTCGTCGGTTCCGCCTGATCCGATCGGGGTGTGGCTCGTTCGGATCGTCCCCGGTCGAAACGGTTGTCCGTACCCTTCCCCGGAGTGACGATGTCCGCAGGCGTTTCCCCGCCGTATCGCGGGCGTGTCACCGTTGTATCGCGGTACTCGCGACGCTGTATCGCCTTCCTGGGAGGCCGAGTTGACCGATCCATGGGTGGCCCTGGAGCCGGGGGCCGACCCTGCCGAGCGGGTGCGGGTGCTGCGCCGGGCGCACGAGACGTTCGCCGTGGGGGGCACGGTGCCGTCGCCGGTGCGCTCGGTGGTGGCGGATTCCTGGCGGCGTTCGGCACGTGCAGGTGTCGGTCCCGAGGGCACGGCGAACGTCGAGCTCACGGACGGTGACCTGGGCGTCCATCGCGCGCAGCATCCGCTGGCGCGGGTGATGCCGCTGATCCGTGAGTTGATGGGCACGTTCGCCGCGGACGGCGAGCATCTCCTCGCGGTGTGCGACGCGCCGGGCAGGCTGTTGTGGGTCGAGGGGCATCCGGCGACCCGGCGGAAGGCCGGCCGGATGAACTTCGTGCCGGGTGCCCGCTGGGCGGAGAGCGCGGTGGGGACGAACGCGCCGGGTACGGCCGTCGCCGTGGACCGGCCGGTGCAGGTGTTCGCGGCCGAGCACTTCATCCGGCGGGTGCAGCCGTGGACGTGTGCGGCGGCTCCGGTGCACGATCCGCGCACCGGGCGGGTGCTCGGTGCCGTGGACATCACCGGCGGGAACGGCCTGGCGCATCCGCACAGTCTGGGTTTCGTGCAGGCGGTGGCGCGCGCCGCCGAGTCCCAGTTGGCGCTGCTCGCCCCGGAGCAGACGCCCGTCGACGGACCCGAGCTGACCGCACTCGGCCGGGACGAGGCCCAACTGTGCGTCGGCGGACGGAAAATGAGGCTGAGCCGTCGGCACAGCGAGATCCTGGTGCTGCTGGCCCGGCATCCCGAGGGGCTGACCGGCGACGAGCTGCTGTGCGCGCTGTACGAGGACGAGTCGGTGCCGCCGGTGACGTTGCGGGCCGAACTGGCCCGGCTGCGCAGGCTGTTGGGTCCCGGTCTGCTCGCCTCGCGTCCTTACCGGCTCGTGCTGCCGGTCGAGTCCGATGTGGCGATCGTCGAACGGCGGCTGGAAGGAGGTGCGGTCACGGGAGCCGCGGCGGCGTACACGGGTCCGTTGCTGCCGGGTTCGCAGGCTCCGGCGGTGGTACGCCTCAGGGCCCGCCTGGCGGACGGCCTCCGTACGGCGTTGATCGCCCGCCGTGACCCCGATCTGCTGGCCGACTGGGCGCACGCGCCGTGGGGCGAGGACGACCTCGACGTATGGCGGGCGCTCGCGGCGATACGTCCGACGGCACCGGTGCGCTCCCGGCTCGCGGCCCTGGAGTCGGAGTTCGCGGCACCGGCCGCATGGTCGCGCGCGACGGGCCGCTGATGTAACTCACGGGAGGCGCAAGGCACTTCGAACGGCCGGTTCAGGCGACTCACGCACTCCGGCGGGGTGCTCGGACCGGCCCCGATCGCTCGTGCGCACGCACCGCAACGTACATGCAACGTCCCGCTCCCTAGCCTCGCGCCGAGAGCTGCCCAACGGCGGGCAGCGCTGCTCCGGGAGGCACACCAGCATGACCCGTTACACGGCACCCGGCACCGAGGGCGCGATCGTCTCCTACCAGGCGCGCTACGACCACTTCATCGGCGGCGAGTACGTGCCGCCGGCTCGCGGGCAGTACTTCGAGAACCCGTCCCCGGTGAACGGGCTGCCGTTCACGGAGATCGCGCGCGGCACCGCGGAGGACGTGGAGCGGGCGCTGGACGCGGCGCACGCCGCCGCGCCGGGCTGGGGGCGCACCTCGGTGACCGAGCGGTCCGACATCCTGCTCAAGATCGCCGACCGGATGGAGGCGCACCTGGAGCCCCTCGCGGTCGCGGAGAGCTGGGAGAACGGCAAGCCGGTCCGCGAGACCCTCGCCGCCGACATCCCGCTCGCCATCGACCACTTCCGCTACTTCGCGGGGGCGATCCGGGCGCAGGAGGGTTCGCTGGGCGAGGTCGACGACGACACGGTGGCGTACCACTTCCACGAGCCGCTCGGGGTCGTGGCGCAGATCATCCCGTGGAACTTCCCTATCCTGATGGCGACTTGGAAGCTGGCCCCGGCTCTCGCGGCGGGCAACGCGGTCGTCATCAAGCCCGCCGAACAGACCCCGGCGTCCATCCACTACTGGATGAGCCTGATCGCGGACCTGCTGCCGCCTGGCGTGGTGAACATCGTCAACGGCTTCGGCGTCGAGGCGGGCAAGCCGCTCGCGTCCAGCCCGCGCGTGGCGAAGGTCGCCTTCACCGGCGAGACCACGACAGGGCGCCTGATCATGCAGTACGCCTCGGAGAACATCAAGCCGGTCACGCTGGAGCTGGGCGGCAAGTCGCCGAACATCTTCTTCGACGACGTGTCGTCGGCGAACGACGACTTCCTCGACAAGGCGCTCGAAGGCTTCACGATGTTCGCGCTCAACCAGGGCGAGGTGTGCACCTGCCCGTCCCGGGCGCTGATCCAGCGCGGTCACTACTCCGACTTCCTCCAAGCGGCCATCGCCCGCACGGAGTTGATCAAGCCGGGGCACCCCCTCGACACCGACACGATGATCGGCGCCCAGGCCTCCAACGACCAGTTGGAGAAGATCCTCTCCTACCTCGACATCGGCCGGCAGGAGGGCGCGAAGGTCCTCACGGGCGGCGAACGCATCGACTACGACGGCGAGTTGAAGGGCGGCTACTACGTCCAGCCGACGATCTTCGAGGGCGACAACCGGATGCGGATCTTCCAGGAGGAGATCTTCGGGCCGGTGGTCTCGGTGACCTCGTTCGACGACTTCGACGACGCGATCAAGGCCGCCAACGATACGCTGTACGGTCTCGGGGCCGGTGTGTGGACCCGGGACATCAACACGGCGTACCGCGCGGGCCGCGCGATCCAGGCGGGCCGGGTGTGGACCAACTGCTACCACGCGTACCCCGCGCACGCGGCGTTCGGCGGTTACAAGCAGTCCGGCATCGGCCGTGAGAACCACAAGATGATGCTGGACCACTACCAGCAGACCAAGAACCTACTCGTGTCGTACTCGCCGAAGAAGCTGGGCTTCTTCTAGAGCAACGACAGAGGGCGCCTGACGTTGGCTTTCAGCGTCAGGCGCCTTTTCGTTGCGACCGCGGCGGACGTCGCGGTCATGCAGACGTCGCGGTCATAGCGAACGGCCCGCCGTGCGTCGGTCCGGTCCCGTAATGGCTCGTATCCCGAATGGCCGTGCCCCGTCGGCGGATTCACAGGAGCCAAGCACTTCTGCGGCATCTGGGTCGCTGATTCACTCCCTCCCACACCGCCTCGACCGATCGCCCATGAACAGCCATGGGCGGCAAGGGAGTTGTGCATGTCCAAGGTCACCACTCACACCTGGGAGCAGGCCCGCGTTGAGCGCGGCGTGACGATGCGGTCGCGGGTGCGCGCGCTGATCGGCGTCGGGAGCATCGTCGCGGCACCCGCGCTGCTCTCACCGACCACCGCACGCGCGGCGACACCGGCCGCAACAGCCCGGCGCAGGAGGGCCGTTGCCTCCGGCAAGACCTGGGAGGTCGCCGCGATCGCCCGGCTCGACGAACTCGTCGTGGAGGAGGGTGTCGTCCTCACCGCCCCCAGGGGTACAGCCTGTCCCTGACCGTGGACGGCGTGGAGACGGGCTCCGTCCTCGACGGCACGTACGGCTGGACGACGCTGATCGCGGCGGGCGTCTACCGCGGCGCCGTCATCCTCACCCCGGCCGTCGAGCACCTGGAGTCCTTCGCGGGCGCCACCTTTCATCTGCGTCAGGGGGTCTACGTCGGCGCCGACGGCGTCGTCACCGAGAACTCGGTGCTCTCCAGCGTGCGGGGCGGCCGGCTCACCGACGCGTACGCGAAGAACGTCGCCCTGACCTCCACCGGCGAGGCGTTCAACGGCTCCTTCGTCGCCGACGGCGCTTCGTACGCCCTCAAGGAACCCGGATCGCCTTCGACGGCAACGGCCGCCTGGACTTCGCGAGTTACGGTGCCGCCGTCGCCGGCGCGGGAACCGGCACCCGGCTGGTCGTGGACGGCGCGAGCATCGACAACCGGGGCGTGGTGCGCACCGGGCTCATCGCCCGCGACGGCGCCAACGTGATCGTCAAGAACTCCCGTATCCGCACCCGCGAGGGCGTGCTGCCCGCCGACTACGAACCGGGCTTCGGGGCCAACATGATGACGGTGCCGTGGATGCTCGGCCTGTCCGGCAACGTGCGCGCCACCAACGTCCTGGGTGAGAACACTACGGCCACCTACCTCAACTCCCGTATCTCCTCCGAGGCTTGGGGCGTCCTGTCCACCGACTCCGTGCGCAACTCGGCACTGACCGCGGTCAATTCGACCGTCACCATCACCGGCGACTCCGGCTACGGCACCTACGCGGACGGCGCCAGCCAGCAGGACGTCTTCCTCGGTACCCACTTCGACGTGGCCACCTTCGCCGACAGCACCCGCGAGGCCGTGGCCGCGCTGAGCACGGAGGCGGATCTGCGGCTGAGCGAGGGCGAGTTGGCCGCGATCGAGCCGCGGCCGTCGGTCGTCGATTCCGGTGGGTTCGGTGTGGTGTGGCACAGCGGCGACGGCGGCTCGGTCTCCGTCGGCGGCGTCCCCCTGACCAGCGGCACCTTCGCGGTGGCCACGGACGACCAAGGCCACTACCGCACCACCATGAGCCCCGGCCTGATCGGCACCTACCCGACCCTGAAGGCCGACTTCGGCTACAAGTCCGAGCACCAACTCGCCGTCGTCGCCCAGGACATCGTCAAGCGCTTCTACCGCGAGGCCGCCGGCCACTCCTATCCTTCCGCTCCGGATACGAGACGGTCAGCGGCTGGGTCGACGGGAAGTGGGTGACTCGCCCGGGCAAGAGCTGAGCCCCTCCCGCTCCGCGCGGACCGTCACTGCGGCGGCCCGGGTGACTCCACCGCCCGGGCCAGCCGACGCAGCACGTCCCTGCTGGCCGTGGCGATCAGCGGGGGCACGTCGAGGTCGTCGAGCATGTCGGCGGCGGCCTGCATCTCCACGGTCCGGCGTACGGCGTGCCGGTGACTGCCCTCGACCAGGCGGTCCAGGGTCGCCGCGCTCGCGCGGGTCAGCTCCTCGGAGATGTTCTCGCGCAGCCAGTCCTCGCAGCCCGCGGCCCTGGCCGCTTCGAGCGCCTCGACGACGGCCGCCGCCAGGCCCTTGTAGAACACGCTGCGCAGCAGCTTGCGTTCGGCGGCCAGCCCCGGCGGTCCGTCGAGAACGTCGGCCCGCGCGCCGAGCGGACGGAGCAACTCGGCGTACCGTCGGGCTCCGGGGCCGGAGACGAGCATCGGCGTCCGCAGGCCCCTTCCGGGCACGGTCGCCATCAAGGACACGTCGACGAAGTCGATCCCGGCCTCCTCGGCGATCACGCCGAGCCGGCGCTTCACTCCGGGAGAGGCGGTGTTGAGATCGGCCCAGAGACAGCCGGGAGGCGTTCCGGCGAGGCCCGCTCGGAGGGCGTCCACGGCGGCCGAGGCGCTGTTGACGCTCAGCACGAGGTCGCTGCCCCGGGCCGCCTCCGCCTCGCTGCCCGTGTCCACCACGCCCGGGGGCGCCGGGACCTTCGGGTCGTAGCCGCGCAGGCGTGCGCCCGCGGCCACCAGATCGTTCGCGATGGCGCCGCCCGCCTCTCCCAGGCCGAGTACGGCGATGCGGGGGCCCTGGACCGGAGTGGAACGCATGGGCGCTCCCCCTCTCCTCGGTTTCCGTGCTGCCCGCCGTCTTCGGCGCAGCCGCAGCACAGTGCAAAATTGACAACAATATCGTTGCCAATTGAGTTGCCCGCAAACGGAAGAGGACCACGTGCCCGTTACCCGAAAAGGCCCGTTCGAGTCCGACTCGGTCGTCGAGGCCATCCGTGCGGCGATCGTGAGCGGGGACTACGTACCGGACCAACGACTCGTGGAGGCCGATCTCTCCGAGCGGTTCTCGGTCAGCCGCGGGGCCGTGCGCTCCGCGCTCCTCCAGCTGGACAACGAAGGGCTGGTGGAACGCGTCCCTCATCGGGGCGCCCGGGTGCGCGCCGTCTCGCTGGCCGAGGCGATCGAGATCACCGAGGTCCGGATGGCGGTCGAGGGCCTGTGCGCCGCCAAGGCCGCACAGCGGGTGGCCGAGGCGGAGATCGATGAACTGTGGCAGATCCGCGAGCAGATGATCGCGGCGGTCGGCACGGGGGCGGTCATGGCGTATTCGGGGCTGAACAACCGACTGCACCGGCGCATCGTGGAGATGAGCGGGCAGAGCACGGCCGAGAGCGTGATCGAGCGGTTGCGCGGCCAGTCCGTCCGGCACCAGTTCCGGCTCGCCCTGCGTCCGGGTCGCCCTCTCGTCTCGCTGCCCGAGCATCTCGCGATCATCGACGCCATCTGCAGTCGCGATCCGGTCGCCGCGGAGCAGACCGCCCGGCGCCACCTGGGCAGTGTGATCGAAGCCCTCCGCGACGCGAGCGCGCCTACCGCCCTTACCTGAAGATCCGTCAAAAAACCTCACAGCTACCGCTATTGCGCAACCCATTGACGCCCTCTTACCAACTGTTAACAATCTGGGTCACCAAATTGGCAACAGGGAGGACGGGTATGACCGACCGACCAGCCACGCATCCGACACCGTCGAACCTCGCCCGCGAGCTGGTCGCGGGGGCCTACGACATCCACGTCCACATCGCACCCGACCTGATGAAGCGCCGGGTCGACGATCTGACTCTCGCGTCCCGTTTCGCCGAAGTCGGCCTCAGCGGGTTCGTGCTCAAGTCGCACTACGTGCCGACGGCGGAACGGGCCGAGGTGGTGCGCAGCGCGGTGCCCGGCTTCGGCGCCGTCGGGGCGATCACCCTGAACGGCTCGGTGGGCGGGATGAACCCCATCGCCGTGGAGATCGCCGGCCGCGGCGGCGCACAGTTCGTCTGGCTGCCGACCGTCGACAGCGCCAACCAGCGAGCCTGTACGGCGAACGATCCGGAAGGCGCCACGCCACCCATGTGGGTCCAGCTCCAGGACGAGTTGCGGGCCGCCGGCATGGCCGCGGACCCGGTCGACGTGGTCGGGCCCGACGGCAAGGCGCTGGAGATCACCCGGCAGGTGCTCAGGGTGATCGCGGCGCACGACATGACGCTGGCCACCGGCCATCTCGCCGCCGACGAGATCGCCGCCGTCGTGGACGCCGCGGTGGAGGAGGGCGTAGGCCGGATCGTCGTCACCCATCCGGAGTTCACCTCCCAGCGGGTGGGTGTCGAGCGGCAGCGTGAACTCGCCGCCCGGGGCGCCCTGTTGGAGCGGTGCTTCACCACCCCGTACACCGGCAAGGTCTCCTGGGACCTGTGGTTGGAGAACATCAGGGCGGTCGGCCCGGAGCACTCCGTGCTCTCCAGCGATCTCGGCCAGCCCTTCAACCCTCCCGTGGAGGACGGCCTGCCGCTCCTTGCCGACCGGTTGCTCGCCGCGGGCTTCACCGAGCAGGAGATACGGATCATGGCCGTGGACAACACCCGCCGGCTCGCCGGGGCGGAGCCGGTCCGGTGAAGAGCGTCCTCGAAGTCCGCGACCTGACGAAGCAGTTCGTCAAGGACGACCTGGGGATCGTGGCGCTCCGCGACCTGAGCCTGGAGATCGAGGAAGGACGCTTCGTCACCGTGCTCGGCCGCAGCGGCTGCGGCAAGTCGACCATGCTGAACATGATGTCCGGGCTCATGGCGCCCACTTCGGGTGTCGTCAGGTTCCGGGACGAGCCGGTGACCGGGCCGCGTACCGAGGTCGGCTACCTCACCCAGTCCGACACCCTCATGCCCTGGCGCGACGTCCGCCGCAACGTCGAAATGCCCATGGAGATCAAGGGAGTCGAGGCGAAGGAACGGCGGGAGCGCGCGGCGGATCTCATCGAGCGGGTCGGTCTCACCGGCTTCGGTCGCCATTATCCGCGCGAGCTGTCCGGCGGTATGCGACGCCGGGCGAGCCTGGCCCGGATGCTCGCCGGCGGCCCGGAAGTCCTGCTCCTGGACGAGCCGTTCGGCGCACTCGACGCCCAACTCCGTTTCGAGCTGCAGGCCGAGCTGCTGCGGCTGTGGCAGGGCAGCGGACAGACCGTGGTGTTCGTGACCCATGACATCGAGGAGGCGCTGCTGCTCGGCGACCGGATCGTGGTGCTCGGGCGGATCGGCCGGGTGGTGCTGGACAAGGCCATCGACCTGCCGAGGCCGCGCGACGCCGACGAACTGCGGGTGGATCCCCACTTCGTCGCCCTGCACAAGGAAATGGCCGACGCGCTGCGGGAGACGCGATGAGCACGGTGGACGAGACGGACGAGACAACGCCGAGCCTCGAAAAGAACATGGGTCAGTCGGTCACCGTGCCGCTGAACCGCAGCTGGTGGGAGAAGCACGGCGGCACGGTCGTCATCTGGCTCGGCCGGCTGGTCTTCGTCGTGGTGCTGCTGGTCGCCTGGGAACTGTCCGCCGGGCGCCTGTTCGACGAGACCTTCACCAGCCGGCCGCTGGACGTCGCGCACCGGCTGGCCGACTGGCAGCGGGACGGCCTGCTGTGGTCCAACACCTGGGTGACCGTCCAAGAGGTGCTCCTCGGGTTCTTCTTCGGGGCCGGGGCCGGGGCGGTGTCGGGGTTCGTCCTCGCCTCGCTGCCGACCTTCTACCGGGTGATCGATCCGTTCGTCGTGGCCCTGTACTCGCTGCCGAAGGTGGCGCTCGCACCGCTGTTCATCGTCTGGTTCGGCATCGGCATGGAGATGAAGGTGCTGCTCGCCGCGGCCACCGTGTTCTTCCTGGTCTTCCTCAACACCGCGGTGGGCGTGCGCGAGGTCGACCGCGGGCTGATCGACGCGGTCCGGCTGATGGGCGGACGCCGCCGTGACGTCCTACGGAAGGTCGTCCTGCCCGGCTCGATGACGGGCCTGCTCACCGGTCTCAAGGTCGCCGTCCCGTACTCGCTGATCGGCGCGGTGATCGGTGAACTGGTCGCGTCCAACCGGGGGTTGGGCTACCTGATCAGCGACGCCGCCGCCAACTTCGACACGGCGGGAGTCTTCGCGACGCTCGTGGTCCTCGGGACCATCGCCGCGATCCTCAACCTCGTCGTCGGACTGCTCGACCGCAGGGCCAACCGCTGGAAGCCTCTGGAGGTCCGGAAATGAACCGTCGCCAGCTCGTCAAAAGCATGCTCGCGACCGGTGCGGTCGCGCTGACCGGCGCCGGATGCGCCAAGTCCGGTGCCTCGACGGCGGTCGGCAAGCTGTCGGTGGGGCAGGTCAGCAAGTCGATCGCGTTCTTCCCGATGTTCATCGCGACCAAGAAGGGCTACTTCAAGGAGGAGGGCGTCACCTTCGGGGAGCCTCCGGTGCTCGGCACCGGCGCCAAGGTGGCGGCTGCCCTGAAGTCCGGCAGCATCGAGGTCGGCGGCGGGGTGATGACCGACGTCCTCAAGCTGTCGGAGATCGAGAACGACATCCGCCTGGTCGCGGACCTGGTCGACCGGTACTACATCGACATCGTCACCGGCACGAAGTTCAAGGGCGCCGCGGTCGACGCCTCGCTGGACGAGCGGATCGCTTCCCTGAAGGGCAAGAAGATCGGCATCACCGGGCCGGGCAGCGGTACCGAGGCGCTGGTCGTCTACCTCTTCAAGAAGGGCGGGATGGACTCGCGGAAGGACGCCGAGCTGGTCAACCTCGGCAGTGAGCCCGCCGCCGCGCTCGGGGCGCTCAAGGGCGGCCAGGTCGACGCCCTCTCCTTCGCCCAGCCGCTGGCCCAGCAGGCGGAGGGGACCGGGGTCGGCACCCTTTACATCTCGCCGTCCCGCGGGGACATCCCCGACCTGGTCGACGTCGCCCACGGGGTCTTCTTCACCACCCAGGGCGTCCTGAAGGACAAGGCCAAGGAGATCGCCGCCTTCCAGAAGGCCCTCGTGCGGGCGAAGGACGACATCCACAACGACACCGACGCCGAGGTCAAGAAGCTGCTCGCCGAGTACCGCAGCGGGATGCCCGACGCGACGCTCGACGCACTGCTGCCGCTGCTCAAGACGGAGGTCCCGAAGACGAACGCCTTCAAACGCTCCTCCTTCGACACCGCGGTGGCCTTCCACAAGTCTGCCGGCCTCATCACCAAGACCCCCGACTACGATCTGCTCGTCCCGAAGAATCTGCGCGCCCAGTGAACACGGACGTCCTGGTCATCGGCGGCGGCAACGCGGCGATCGTGAGCGCGCTGACCGCCGCCGACGGCGGAGCCCGGGTACTGGTGCTGGAACGCGCGCCCGCGCACTTCCGCGGCGGCAACAGCCGGCACACCCGCAACATCCGCTGCGCACACAACACCGGCGACGGGTTCACCACCGGCCCCTATCCGTCAGCGGAGCTCTGGTGCGACCTGTGCACGGTCGGCGACGGCCCGAGCGACGAGCGGCTCGCCGACCTGACGGTCCGTCAATCGACGTACGCACCAGCCTGGATGGCCGCGCACGGCGCCCACTGGCAGGCGGCCCTCTCCGGCACCCTGAACCTGGCCCGCACCAACAGGTTCTTCCTCGGCGGCGGCAAGGCGCTGCTCAACTCCTACTACCGGACCGCCGAGCGGGCCGGGGTGACGATCGCGTACGACACCAGGGTCACCGGCCTGGAATGGGACGGCGAGACCTGCACGGGTGTCCGCACCGAGGACGGTCGCCTCGTCCGGGCCGCCTCCGTGATCTGTGCGAGCGGCGGCTTCGAGGCGAATCTCGAATGGCTCGGCCGCTACTGGGGCGACGCGGCCCAGGGCTTCCACGTGCGCGGCCCTGCGTACAACGACGGTGGTGTCCTACGGGAGTTACTGGACGCGGGCGCCCAACAGGCGGGCGAGGAACGCGGGTTCCACGCTGTCGCGGTGGACGCCCGCAGTCCCAGGTACGACGGCGGGATCGCCACCCGCATCGACTCCATCCCCTTCGGCATCGTGGTCGACCGTGACGGCCGCCGCTTCTACGACGAGGGCGAGGACATCTGGCCCAAGCGGTACGCCAGTTGGGGACACAACATCGCCCTGCGGCCCGGCCAGATCGCCTACGCCCTGTGGGACACGAAGGTCCAGGGCGCCTTCCTGCCACCGATGTACGGCACGTACACCGCGCAGACCGTCGAAGAACTCGCCGAGTTGCTGGGGCTGAACAAGCGGGCCGTCACCGAGACCGTCGGCGCCTTCAACGCGGCGGTGGACCGCGGCGGGGCCTCGTCCCGGCCCTTCACCATGGCCGAACCGGACGGCAGGGCCACTGCCGGGCTCGACCCGCCGAAGAGCAACTGGGCCCAACGCCTGGACACCCCGCCGTATCACGCCGTTCCGATGCGTCCCGGGATCACCTTCACCTACCTCGGCGTCGCGGTCACCGACGGAGCACGGGTACGCCGCGTGGACGGCGGGGTCTTCCAAAACGTGTTCGCCGCCGGGGAGATCATGTCGGGGAACATCCTCTCCACCGGCTATCTGGCCGGGTTCGGCATGACCATCGGCACCGTCTGGGGCCGTATCGCCGGATGGGAGGCGGTCCGCCATGCCCTTGGATGATCTCTTCGACGAGGCCGCGCGCCAGCTCACCATCTGCAACTCCTGCCGCTACTGCGCCGGTTACTGCCCCGTCTGGCCGGCCCTGGAGCTGCGCACGACGCTGGAGCAGCGGGACCTCACCCACCTCGCCAACCTCTGCCACGACTGCGGTGACTGTCTCAGCGCGTGCATGTACGCCCCACCGCACGAGTTCGCCATCGACCCGCCGAAGGCCTTCGCCGCGGTACGGGAGGACACGTACCGCCGCTACGTCTGGCCGCACCGCGCGCCGGGGGTACTCGGAACGGGCCTCGCTTTCGTCGCGGTCGGTGTCGTACTCGCCCTGCTGGCCCGCCTGTTGACCGGCCGTTGGTTCACGGCGGCCCACACGTCCGGCGCCCCGTACGACGTCCTCCCCCACGGGATGCTGCTGATCGCGGTGGGTGTGCCGAGTCTGTGGGCGGCCGGCGTGTTCGGCTGTGCGGTGGTGCGGTACTGGCACGACATCCACGGTCCGCTCAACGGCCTGTTCCGGCCCCGGGTCTGGGCGACGACGTTCACACAGGCCGTGCAGTTGCGGCACATGACCGGCGCGGACGCGGGATGCGAGCGACCCGGCCGACGCGGTTTCCACCTGGTGCTGGTGTACGGCTTCGGGCTCTGCGTCCTGTCGACCATGGCAGCCGCCGTCGCGCAGAACGTGCTGGGCGCGCAACCGCCGTACCCCTGGCTGTCCGTTCCCGTGATCAGCGGCAGCGTCGGCGGGGTCGCCATGATCGTCGGTGGGACCGGGCTGTGGGTGCGCAGTGGCGGCAGCGGGTTCCTGTGGGCGCTGCTCGTGCTCGCCGCCACCGGGATGCTCACCCTGCTCCTGAGGGAGACCGTCGCCTTCGGGCCGCTGCTCCTGCTGCACGTGGCGGCGGTCGTCGTCGCCTTCGGGATCGCCCCGTACAGCAAGTTCGTCCACGGGATCTTCCGGATGCTCTCCATCCACCACGACAACCTGGAGCGATGACATGGGCAACACCGCCGCGGTGGTCGCCGCACACGTGCGTGCCTCGGGGGCCCGGGTCGTCTTCGCCTACCCGGGCGACCCGATCATCGAGCTGATGGAGGCGATGCGCGCCCACGACATCGAGGTCGTCGCCGGCACCCGCGAAGGCACCGCGGTGTTCATGGCCGAGGCGCAGGCGATGGTGACCGGGCGGCCCGGCGTCTGTCTGTCGACGCTGGGCCCCGGCTCGACCTCGATCGTCAACGGGGTGGCGGCGGCCACCTGGGACCGGGTGCCGCTGCTGGCCATCTCCGGGCAGATCGACGCGGGCCGCGAGGACGTGGTCACCCACCAAGTGGTCGACCACAAGCTGCTGTTCTCGCCGGTCACCAAGTGGGCCGGACGGATCCACCCCGGGTCCGTCGACGCGGTGCTGCGCAAGGCGCTCCGCCTCGCCGTCGCCGAACGGCCGGGGGCCGTCCATCTCACGGGCTCCGCCGAGACGTTCGCCGCACCCGCGCCGGACATTGTCGTCAAGTCGCCCCCGCTCGACGGCGCCGCCGGAGGTGTCCGGGTGCAACTGGCCTCCGGCGGACCGGATCCCGAAGTGCTGCTGCGGTCGGCCCGGCGCCCGGTGCTGCTGGCCGGCGGCGGCGCGACCCGGTGCGGCGCGACCGAGGCCCTGATCAGGCTGGCGGAGGGTGTCGGAGCCCCGGTGGTGGTGTCCCCGATGGCCAAAGGGGTGTTCCCCGAGGACCACCCGTACTTCGCCGGCGTCCTCGACATGGCGTGCAACCAGGTGCTCTGGGACTTCCTCGCGGGCAGCGACCTCGTCGTCGCCGCCGGATTCGACCCGGTCGAGCTGATCAGGCCGTGGTCGGTGGCGGTTCCGGTCCTGCATGTCGACACCACGCCCAACGTCGACCAGGTCTACCCCAGCGACTGCGAGGTGGTGGGGGATGTCTCGACGAGCCTGGACTGGCTCGCGGAAGGGTGGCGGGGTGAACCCCGTTGGGCGGAGGCGGACATCGCGGCCCACCGCGAACGGCTGCGAACGGCCTACTACGCAGGCCGAGTTGCCAGTCGCCTCAACCCCACGGACGTCATCGACGTCGTGCGCGCCGCCGCCCCCTCCGAAACCGTCGTCACCTGCGATGTCGGCTCGCACAAGCTCCTCGTCGGCCAGGGCTGGCAGGCCCGCCGGCCCCGAAGTGTCCTCATGAGCAACGGCCTGTCCTCGATGGGCTTCGGGCTGCCCGGTGCGATCGGCGCCCAGCTCACCCTCGGCGACGTTCCCGTCGTCGCCCTGATCGGCGACGGCGGCTTCGCGATGGCCGCCACCGAACTCCGGCTCGCTGCCGCACGTCAACTCCGGCTCGCGGTGGTGGTGTTCGCCGACGGCAGCCTCAACCGCATCGAGCTCAAACAGCGGGCACTGGGCTATCCCGGCACGGCGACCCGGCTGGACGACGTCGACATGGTCGCCCTCGCGGGCTCGATGGGGTGCGACGGGGTGCGGGTGACATCGACGGCCGAGTTGGAGAAGGCCACGGCCGGGCTGGGCGGCCTGACCGGTCCCCTGCTCATCGAGGCGCGTATCGAACCCGCCCAGTACGAGGCCCAGTTCTAGAGAACGGAACGGAGAGGACATGACCGTCGTAGAACAGCTGGCCGACTTCGCGGTCGCCCGGCGGGCGACGCCGCTCGCGGAGGACGTACGGCACGCGGCTGTGCGCGCGACCGTGGACTGGGTCTCGGCCACCGTCCCTGGCTCGTGCACCCGGGCCGCCCGCGCGCTGACCGAGGCGCTCGATCCCGGCCCCGGACGCTCCCGGCTGATCCCTTCGGGGCAGGCCACCGACGTACGCACGGCCGCGTTGCTCAATGGCACCGCCGCGCATGCCGCCGAACTCGACGACATCTACCGGGACGCCTTCTACCACCCCGGCGCGCCCACCATCGCCGCCGCCTTCGCGGTCGCCGACCAACTCGACTCCTCCGGCGAGGACTTCCTGCGCGCCGTGACCATCGGGTACGAGATCGGCGCGCGGATCGCGCTCGCCGTGGGACCGGCGCACTACCGGCACTGGCACACCACCGGAACGGTGGGCACTTTCGGCTCCGCAGCCGCGGCGGCGGAGCTGCTCCGGCTGGATGCCGGCCGGTTCGCGGGCGCGC
>NZ_JAWOAI010000167.1:0-18412 GCF_033194735.1 Streptomyces sp. W16 | reverse complement strand
GGGACGACTCGGCGGTGTCCTGACGGCCGTCGTCGTCCTCACCCCGCTCGCCGCCTTCGAGGCCGTTCTCGGACTCCCCCTGGCGGTGCAGTACCGGCAGCGGGTCCGCAAGAGCGCGGAGCGCGTGTACGAGGTCCTGGACGCCCCCGAGCCTGTACGGGCACCGGAGCGGCCCCGCCAGGCGCCCGCGACGCCGTTCCCGCTCGTCGTGCAGGGACTGGCCGCCCGGCACACCGGGCAGGACCGGGACGCGCTCGCCGGGCTCGACCTGACGCTGGAGAAGGGGCGCCGGGTCGCCGTGGTCGGGTCCTCCGGGTCCGGCAAGACGACGCTGGCGCAGGTGCTGCTGCGCTTCCTCGACGCGGACGCCGGTTCGTACACGCTGGCCGGCGTGGACGCGTACGCCCTCGACGGCGACAACGTACGACGGCTCGTCGGGCTGTGTGCCCAGGACGCGCACCTCTTCGACAGCTCGGTGCGCGAGAACCTGCTGCTCGCGAAGAAGGACGCGACCGAGGACGAGCTGCGGGCCGCGCTGGAGCGGGCCCGGCTGCTCGACTGGGCCGACGGGCTGCCCGACGGCCTGGACACCCTCGTCGGTGAGCACGGGGCGCGGCTGTCCGGCGGGCAGCGGCAGCGGCTCGCCCTCGCCCGCGCACTGCTCGCCGATTTCCCGGTCCTCGTGCTCGACGAGCCCGCCGAGCACCTGGACCTGGCGACCGCCGACGCGCTCACCGCCGACCTGCTGGCCGCCACGGAAGGCCGTACGACCCTGCTCATCACGCACCGGCTGGCGGGGCTGGAGGACGTGGACGAGGTGATCGTGCTGAACGAGGGACGGGTCGTGCAGCGGGGGCCGTACGCCGCACTGGTCTCGGTGGAGGGGCCGTTGCGGGGGATGGCCGAGCGGGAGGCGGAGTCGGAACTGCTGGTGGTGGCCGGGTAGGGAGGCTCGCGGCCGAGGTGCTCGACTTTCCGTACCAAAGGGGACTAATTAGGCTCGGGTTATGTCAGCCGCTCCGAGTACCGGTCCCCCGTCGCCCTCGCCGGGTCTGCCGGCCGAACTGGCCGTACGCGTGCCGCAGTTGCTGGCGGCGATGCGGTCCGTGGGCAGCGGACTCGAACTGCACTCCACGCTGGAGCGGATCTGCGAGGCGGCGGCCACGCTGACGGACGCCCGTTACGCGGGGCTCGGTGTCGTCGACGAGGACGGCGAAGCCCTCGCCGACTTCGTCTTCCACGGGGTCGACGCGGGAACCGCGCGGCGCATCGGGCGGTTTCCCGACGGGCACAAGGGGCTGCTCGGCGCTCTCATCCGGGAGCCGGAGCCGGTCCGGCTCGTGGATGTGACCGAGGATCCGCGCTCCTGGGGTTTCCCCGCGCACCATCCCAGGATGCGCGGCTTCCTCGGCGTTCCGATCCGCGTCCAGGGGGAGGTCTTCGGGAATCTCTATCTGGGCGAGAAGCGGGGCGGGGACCCCTTCGACGACTACGACCTCAACACGGTCCGGGTCCTGGCGACCGAGGCCGGCATCGCCGTCGGCAACGCCCGGCTGTACGAGGCCGCCCAGCAGCGCGAGCGGTGGATCGACGGGTCGGTGGCCGTCACGACCGCCCTGCTGTCCGGCGGCGACGCCGAGGACGCGCTCCAGGTCGTCGCGGAACGGGCCCGCCGGCTGTCCGGATCGGCGGCCGGGATCGTGCTGCTGCCCGCCGACGAGGGCGGTATGGAGATCGTCGCCGTGGCCTCGGAACAGCCGTCGAACCAGCTCGGCAGAGTCGTCCCGCCGGAGAGCGAGATCGTCGCGCGACTCCTCGACGGACAGCCGGTGTTCGTGGCGGACGCGGCCACCGACCCTCGCATGATCACCGGCCTCTCGCGCGCGTACGGGCCGATCATGGCGCTGCCCCTGCAGAGCGGAGGGCGCGTCCTGGGGGCCTTGGTCACCCCTCGCGCGCGGGGCGAGCGGCCGTTCACGGAGGTGGAGCGCACCCTCGCGATCCAGTTCGCCTCGCAGGCCGCGCTCGCGCTGATGATGGCCGAGGCACAGCGAGACCGGGAGCGGCTCGCGGTGTACGAGGACCGGGACCGGATCGCCCGCGACCTGCACGACCTGGTCATCCAACGGCTGTTCGGCACCGGGATGATGCTGGAGAGCGCCCGGCGCGACTCACTCGTCCCCGAGGTGCGGCAGGGCGTCGGCAACGCCGTCGACGAACTCGACATCACCATCCAGGAGATCCGCACCGCGATCTTCGCGCTCCAACAGGGGCCCACCGAGGCGCCCTCCGCGCTGCGGACGCGGGTGCTGCGGGAGATCAACACGGCCGCCGTGCCGCTCGGTTTCACGCCCGGGCACCGTTTCGTCGGCGCGGTCGACACCGTGGTCGGCGACCTGACCGGCAAGAACCTCATCGCGGCCCTGCGCGAGGCCCTCTCCAACGCGTTCCGGCACGCGGCGGCCACCCGCATCGAGGTTGTCGTCGACGCGACCGCCACCCTGCCCGACGGGCGGTCGGGTGTCCGGCTCACCGTCGCGGACGACGGGATCGGCATCCCGGAGGGCGGTCGCCGCAGCGGCCTGAAGAACCTCAAACGGCGGGCCGAGTCCCTGGGCGGCGACAGCTGGTACGGGCCGGGCAGCGGCGCCTCCGGAGGCGGTACGACGGTGGTGTGGCAGGCGCCCCACTGAGCCCGTCCTCAAGGGCAGCCGCTGGGCCGTTCGCAGCAACGCGTCCCCCATGCGTACGACTTGAACAGGGCTCTGGTCCGCCGCGCGGGTCACGATCGCCGACATGGGCTCATCCCGCCGTCATCCACTGCGCGATCGCCGTGCCGGCGGCCCGACCCGGTGATGACGATCAGCCCGCCGCGGGCATCAGCGCGCAGGTGGCGCGGCTGTACCAGGACGCGGCTCTGGCGACCCGGCCGTACGAGGCCGGGCGGCGGGAGGCGGACGCGCAACGAGCCCGCGCCCAACGGGTCGAGGCCCAACTGGACGGCGAATGCCAGGAGTCCTCGCGGCTGCACGAGGACCTGGGCCGGATCGCCCGCGCCCAGTACCGCGGTGGTGGCGGTGTCCCGATGGCGGCCCGGATCATCCTCGCGGACAGTCCCGAGGATCTGATGCGCGATCAGCACGCCTTCTCCCAGGCGGACCTGGCCGTGGAGAACGCGATCGGCAGGAGTCACCGGGCCGAGGTACGGCTTGCCGCCGACGAGGCGAGTGCCGCGTCGGCGTGGCGGGCGCTGGAGAAGCGGAACGCCGAACTCGCCGACCTGAAGCAGGGCATCCAGCGGAAACTCGACGAGGCGCGCGAGCAGTTGCAGGGGCAGGCGGACGCCTCGGTCGCGGCGGGTTCCTGCCGGGGCGCCGTCCGGCTCGGCCGGCCGCCGAGCCCTGAACCCGCCTCATGGGTGGCGCCGGTGGAGACGGTCGAGCTGTCCGCCGGATTCGGCAGCGGCGGCTCCCGCTGGGCGAACCGGCACACCGGCCAGGACTTCGCGGTGCCCATCGGCACACCGGTCCGGGCGGCCGGAGCGGGCCGGGTGGTGCGGGTGTCCTGCGGCGGCGCCTTCGGCATCGAGATCGTGATCGAGCACCCGGGCGGCTATTGCACGCAGTACGCCCACCTCGCCGCCGTCACCGTCGACCAGGGGGATCGCGTGACCACCGGCCGGTGGATCGGCCAGTCCGGCACGACCGGCAACTCCACCGGCCCGCACCTGCACTTCGAGGTACGGGTCACCCCGGAGATGGGGTCGGCGGTCGATCCGCTGCCCTGGCTGGCACAGCGAGGCGTGCCGGTCGGCTAGCGCGTCTGTGTAAGGGGCGTGCTCCTGGGAGGACGCCCCTTACGGCCGCCGTTCCGCCAGCATCCGCTCGATCACGACCGCCACGCCGTCCTCGTTGTTGTCGACGGTCCGCCCCGAGGCCGCGGCGAGCACGGCGGGGTGCGCGTTGCCCATCGCGTACGACCGCCCCGCCCAGGTGAGCATCTCGACGTCGTTCGGCATGTCCCCGAAGGCGACGACCTCCTCGGGTGCGATACCCCGCTCCGCGCAGCACAGGGCGAGCGTGCTCGCCTTGGAAATGCCGGGGCCGCTGATCTCCAGCAGGGCGCTGGGGCTGGAGCGGGTGACGTTCGCGCGGTCGCCCAGGGCGAGGCGGGCGGTGGTCAGGAACTCGTCCGGGTCCAGTTCGGGGTGGAACGCGAGGATCTTCAGCACCGGCTCGTCGGCCCCCGGGCCGTCCGGCGCGAGGAGCTTCTCGGCGGGTGCCAGGGTGTCCGGGATCTCCATGTGCAGCTTCGGATACTCCGGCTCCTGGTAGAAGCCGTAGGTCTGCTCGATCGCGTACACCGTCCCGGGCGCCGCCTCGCGCACCAGTCGTACGGCGTCGAGGGCGTTGTTCCGGGCCAGTTCGCGGACCTTCACGAAGCGGTGGGCTCCGGGGCCGCCGTGCAGGTCGACCACGGCGGCGCCGTTTCCGCAGATGGCCAGGCCGTGGCCGTGGACGTGGTCGCTGACGACGTCCATCCAGCGGGCCGGGCGGCCGGTCACGAAGAAGACCTCGATACCCGCCTCCTCGGCAGCCGCAAGGGCGGCCACCGTGCGTGGGGACACCGAGTGGTCGTCGCGCAGCAGGGTGCCGTCCAGGTCGGTGGCGATCAGCCGTGGCGGGACGGCGGAGGCCGGGGTCTCGGGCTGTCGAGTCGCTGAGGTCACCGGGCCATTCTCCCGCATATGCCCGCACGGCCGTGCGGGGGTGCGCACATGTGAGTGGTTTCCGCCCTCAGCAGGGCCGTTGCGCCCGAGGTCAGGGGTGAACCGTGTGGGCGGAGTCGGTGGTACCGGCGTGCTGACCACCTGGTCGCAACAGCAATCGGTCGCATGCGGCCCCATCCCGGGAGGGGGCGCATACGGTTCACCGGTACTTTCAGGCGGCGCCGGACTCGTGATGCTCGACGGGCCGACGGTGCTCTGCACCAGCTCTGGTCTACACCAAAGCGACGAGATTGCTTCACGTGTCACCACCTGGCGACAAGCCGCCTCGGCGCGAAGGGCGTGGGAACAACAGTTGACGCAACCTCAGAACTGCATCAACTCCCTTTACTTGAGCTAACGTTCGTCGTTTACTGACGCTCCCCAGCGATGGCACGCCTCCTGGCGTGGGTGGACCGACCTCGACGGCCGCCGCCCACGCGGTCCTTACCGGCCGTATCGGAATGGAGACGCGCCCTGCGGGGAGCGCCACAACAGCCGCCGAGCGCCGAGATCCCAGCAGTCGAGCAACGTGAGGAGAGCAGGGGGAGCACCGGCTGAAGCGGTTCAGACAGTGACTAACGGGGAGACGATCGCTTTGACTTACCTCACGAGGGACGAGCAGAGAACGAGACCACAAGGGGACTTGAGCCCCACCTCGGCCACTCCGCCCGTCCCGGGAGACCCACACTCCATCCCCTCACTCACCCCCAGGGAGCGCCAAGTGCTCATGCTGCTCAGCCACGCCGCCGACAACCGCGAGATCAGCCGCCGACTGGGCATAGCCGAACGCACCGTCAAAGCACATCTGACGAACCTCATGGCCAAGATAAAAGTAACCGGCCGCACCGAAGCGGCCCTCTTCGCCTACGCCCACCACTGTCGCCTCGCCGACGGGCTCTGAGGATCACGTTCCCGTGTGCGGCGGCTCTCGTGAGGCCCGCCTCGGCCGCCGCCGCACCCCGGGCTTGACAGCGCGCATATCGCTTATCGATACTATCGATAAGCGATATGCTCGTTGCGGGCGACAGGGGGAATCATGGGTACGAAGCACTGGTGGAGCCGGACCGACAACCGACTGCTGGAGGCGGCCCTGGGCCTGGCCGCTCTGCTGGCCGGCGTCTTCGGGGTACTGATCCCGGCCCTCGGGGTGGTCGGTCTCATCGACCCCGTGGACACCCGCGAGGTCAAGGCCGAGACCGCGACCCGGGTGCCGGGCACCGTGACCGACGCGGTGGCGGGCCACGGCATGACCCTCAACGGCACCCATCGGGCCGACCTCGTCTTCGCCCACCCCGACCTGGGCCAGCGCCTGTTGCTCGCGCTGCCGGATGTCGTCGGCGGTCTGCTGCTGCTCCTCGTCCTGGTCCTCCTCTTCCAGATGGCCGGGACGCTGCGGGACGGCGACGTCTTCGTGCCGAAGAACGCCCGCCGCCTGAGCGTCATAGGGCTCGCGGTGCTGGTGCAGGCCGTCCTCTCCCCGGTGCTGCCGTCATTCACGACGGAGGCACTGGTGAGCGGCACCCCCATGGCCGAGCAGGTCCCCCTCTCGGTCACCTTCACCGGTGAGTACGTTCTGCTCGCCTTCCTCATCCTGTCGCTGGGCGAAGTCTTCCGGCGGGGTACGAAGCTCCGCGCCGACACCGAGGGGCTGGTCTGATGCCGCCGGACGAGGAGCATCGGATCAAGGTCCACCTGGACCGGCTGCTGGCCGAGCGCGGCATGACCCTGTCCGAACTGGCGGCCAAGGTCGAGGTGACGGTGGTCAACCTCTCCGTCCTGAAGAACGACCGGGCGAAGGCGATCCGCTTCTCCACCCTCACCGCGATCTGCCGCGAACTGAACTGCCAACCCGGCGACCTGCTCAGCATCCGCGAGGACTGACCCCGCTCACCGGCAGGACCGGCGTTCCGTACGGGAGCGCCGTGTGCACCGCCTCCTGCCCGGTGGCCTTCGCCGAAGAAAGACCACAACTCCGTTTTCTAGACAAGGGATTACTCATGGAGATGACCTCTGCCCGGCGTCTGGCACAGGTCGGTGTGATCGCCGTGTGTGCCGCCGCTCTCGCGGCGTGCGGGACCTCCTCGCGTTCCTACAACGTGTCGGGAGCTCCGGGCGGTGACAGTGCCGGCTGCTCCAGCCTGGTGAGCAAGGCACCGAAGAAACTGAGCGGCCACGAGCGCAACGACTCCGACCAGAAGGGAACGGCTGTGTGGGGGGACGGTGATGTGATTCTCCGCTGCGGGAACATCTCGGACGTCCCCGAGTCGGCCGCGTGCACGTCGGTGCAGGGGGTCGACTGGGTCGTGAACGCCAAGAAGACCCACGACGGGACGAAGACGGTTCTGTCGTACGGGCGCAGCCCCGCGGCCGAGGTCACGATGTCGGAGCGGATCAAGGACAAGGACGCCGTCATCGGTGAGATGTCCGGGATCGTCTCGGCACTGGCCAAGCAGAAGACGTGCGCGAAGCAGGGCTGAGCCTCCGTGGCCCGGGCTTCTGAGGCCGGGCTCCCGGGGTAGCCCTGAAGGGCAGGATGCCCGAAGGTGCGATGGTCGCCGGTGCGGCCGGGGCCGTAGAAATCAGTGGAACGCGCGTACGGGTGCCGTATCGGTACCGGGCGCACGGTCAAGGAAGCATTTCCACTTCTACGGGGAGAAACAATGCGTAATCTCTCGCGCCTGGCGTCCGGTGGCGCCGCCGCGATGGCGGCCGGTGCGCTGCTGTTCGCAGCCGCGCCCGCGCACGCCACGTCGGCCTCGGGCACCTGGGGCATCCCGGGCCACAAGATGGTGGTGAACGCCTGGCACTGCGGTTCGTACGTGACCGCCTGCGACTGGAAGGCGTCGACCAAGGTCTACAAGGGCACGGGCTCGACGCACGACAACGCCCAGTGGGTGCAGAACCGGGCCATCCTGGCCGCTCACGGGGTCAGCGTCTCCATCAAGATCTCGAAGAACCCTGAGGCGACGCTGACGATGAACAGCAAGTCGCAGGGCACGGTCCGCTGGAAGAACTACGGCGGCCACAAGTGGATCTCGGACACCTACGGCCAGATGAAGCCCAGCCGGCTGACCGTGTACGTCTCCACGAAGTCCTGTGGCTCGGCCCAGATCACCAGCCGCATCAAGTTCACGGAGAAGTGCGTCACCGCCGGCGCCGCCTGATCCGCGCCTGACGCCGCGCACCACCTGAACGTCTCTGCCCCCGCCCTCCTGGCGGGGGCAGAGTTCTCTTACGGGGGAGAACAAGGATGTTTCACGCCAGGAGAGCCGCGAGGAAAGCGGTGTGGGCCGCAGCCGCGGCCGGTGTCCTGATGTCGGCCGTGTCCTGCACTTCGCAGGGAAGCGGCCGTGAAAGCAGGGAACCGGCCTACTTCCAGAGCCTCGTCAGCCAGACCAACGGCCTCTACTACCACCCCTTCCTGAGGGAGGAGCGAGGCAGCGCCGAAGCCCAGGCCTACGCGCTGCGCATCCTGGAGGAGACCGGCGCGAAGCCGAAGGTCGCCGTGGGAGCCGCAACGGCCGCGGCGCTGCGCTCCGATGCGCTCAAGACGTCCGCGCTGTGGGGGAGGTACTGGCTCGTCCCGCTGCGCGGGGCCGGGGCGGCGGCCGTACTGGGGCGCGGCGACACACAGGACGTGGAGAAACTGCGCACGGGCAAGGGGTGGTACGCGGACCCCGCGCTCGGAGCGAAGAACGACCAAGGGCGCCTGAGTGCGACTTGGGCGGCGCTGGAGGTGGAGGCGGCCACCGGAACTCTCGGGAGGCTTCCCGCCGCCGACAAGGCGGCCACCGCCGACTGGCTGGGCCGGCTGGCGGACGGCACGCCACGACTGGACGAGGCCGCGGTCCTGGCACGCTGCCTGCACCTGCTCGGCAAACCCGTCCCCGGCTCCCTGACATCGGTGGCGGCTCCGGACACGAGCCGGTTCACCCAGCGGCCGGACGACGAACGCGCCACCCTGCTGGAGGACACGTACAACTACGTACTGCTCCAGGAGTCGGCCGGCAAAGAGCCGCAGGTGGACCGGAAGACATGGCAGCAGGCTCTCTCCCACGACGTCGACAGCCTCGACTACGACCAGCTCTACAGCCTGGTGCACATCCTGCGCGCCACCGGCAGTTCCAAGGCGGAGTTCTCGGCGGTCGTCCGCCGGCTCGACCAGGAGCGCATGCCGGACGGAACAGTGCGTGACCCGTCCTCCTATCTCGGCACGCCCGACGCGTCACTGTTCGTGCAGCGACTGCGGAGCGTGGCCGGATGGCCGGTGCGGGACAAACGTCTCCTGGCCGCGGTCGAGGAACAGGCCGACTCCCAGGACGCGCCCCGCGACGGAGCCGCGCGGCTGAACCTGGCCGCGCTCAGGCACAGCGCCGGCGGTGAGCCCCTTTCCCCGCAGGAGGCCGCGCTGTGCCGGGATCCGTCGACGGTGCCGACCACGGTCACCGCGGACAACGCGGCGGCCTGGCAGCGCGCGGCATGGAACTGCGCGGAGTCCGGCATACCGACACCGGTTCCCTCCGGCACGCGCTGGAGCGTCGACGGCCTGGAGGGCGCGCAGGCCGCCGCCACGCTGGTGGTCGGCCTGCACCAGACCGGCCACAAGGACCGGACACCTGGGTGGCTGACCGCGGACGTGCTCAGCCGATGGGCGGCCGACCCGGGGCCCCGCGCAAGCGTCTACGACCGTGCGCTGATCGTCCGCGCCTACCTGCTGCTCGGCGGCCGGGCCGACGCCTCCATGGTGCGAAACCTCGCCGCCGAGTTCCGGGCGCACCGGGGCTGTCCGGGACTTCCCGGCCTGTACCGGCCCGATGACGAGCCGGGCTGCGACCTCAAGACGACGTGGGCGGTCTGGGAGCTGGACAAGGCACTGGACCGGAAGCTGGGAACTCTGCCCTCGCAGGGCCCCTGAGACAGAGAGTGAGCAGAACCTCCTTGAACACACTGCTGACAGCGAGTGGGGTAGGCAAGTCCTATACGCTGCGCGGCCGGCGGGTCGACGTCCTCAAGGGCATCGATCTCGCTGTCGCGCCGGGACGTGTCACCGCGCTCGTCGGACACTCGGGATCGGGCAAGTCCACCCTCATGCACATCCTCGGGCTGCTGACGAAACCCGACACCGGCCGGGTGGAGCTGGAGGGCCAGGACACCCACGGCCTGTCGGACAACGCACTCGCGGACCTGCGGCGCCGGCGTCTGGGGTTCGTCTTCCAGTCCTACAACCTGCTGCCGCAGCACAGCGCCCTGCGGAACGTCCTGCTTCCGTTCACCGGCAGGCGCCGGGAGGCGGAGGCCCGGGCGCGCGGTCTGCTGGAGCGCGTCGGGCTGGGAGACCGGTGCGAACACCGGCCCAGCGAACTGTCCGGGGGCGAACAGCAGCGTGTCGCGCTGGCCCGGGCTCTGGTGAACGATCCGCCACTGCTGCTGGCCGACGAACCCACCGGAAACCTGGACACCGAGAGCGAGGCCCTGTTGCTGGGCCTGTTCCGGGAGCTGGCGGACGACGGGCGGGGGGTACTGGTCGTCACCCACAATCAGGCGGTCGCGGACGCGGCCGACATCGTGCACCGACTGGGCCGTAGCACCGTCCTTCCGGAACAGGACGAGACCAACGGCCGCTCCTGGGCGACCACCCGGAGTTCGCGGGAGGGCGAGCTGTGAACCTGCTTCAGGTGGCGTGGTGGAACGTACGAACGCTGCGCAGGCGGCTGTTGGGGCTGGTGGCGATGGTCGCGGTCGCCGGCGCGGTGTGCCTGAGCGCGATCGGGATCACCTCGAACGCGCAGGGCACGACGACCAGTCAGGTCGGCGAGTCGACGGCGAACCGGTCGGTCACGGTGGACTCCCCGGAGGATCGTCCCGACACCGCTCAGCTGACGGACGCGACGGAGAAGCGCCTGGCGAAGATCGCTCACGTGCAGTCGGTCCAGCACCGGCTTCAGGTGTCCATGCCGGTACGGGACAACCCCGAGGGGGCCGACCTGCTGTACGCGACGACCTACCGCGAGGCGCTGGCGCCCCCCGTGGTCAAGTCGGTACGCGGGCAACTGTTCCCGCTGCACCGTGGAGAGGTGGTCTTTCCCGCCTCCGTGCACGGGGTGGACCTGTCCTCGACGGTAGGCAGAACGGTGACGGTGGACGCGCACCGATATGTGCGGCCGGGCGTGGGCGACACGGTGAGCGACCGGGTGAAGGTGGTGGGTCTGTACGACCCGAGCTGGCAGTTCGACGGCCCGGACGTCGCGTACGCCGACGACGCGACCGTGGTGAAGTGGGCGGCGGCAGCGGCCGGCAAGACGACCGACGACTACCTGCGCACGTCGGGGTGGGACCAGCTGACGGTGGTGGCCGACAGCGCCGCCCAGGTACCGGGCGTGCTCAAGGCCGTGCAGCGGATGAACTACCCGGCCGTCGCCCTGCAGCAGCAGCTTGAGGCTCTTCCCGGAGTGCTGCAGCTGGTCAGACTGACCGGGAACGTGCTGCTCGGCGTCCTGGGCGTGCTCGCCTTCGTCGGGGCCGTCACGGTGACGGGTGCGCTGGGGCGGCAGCGAGCCCAGGAGGTGGGCATCCTCAAGGCGGTCGGTTTCCGCAGCCGCTCCGTGCTGGGGATGCTCGTGGCGGAGATGGCGATCGCCGGAGCGGTGGCGTCCGCGGCCGGAGTCGTGCTCGCGGTGGGCGCGTCCAGCGCGGCGGCTGCCGGCCTGCGGCGGATCGGCGACATCGCCCCGTACGTACGCGACACGGTGCCGCTTCCGGGGATGCCGACGCTGATCTCCCTGTCGGTCGCGACCGTTGTCGTCGTGGCCGCCGGCGCCGTGCTCCCGGCGCGTCGTGCCGCGCGCATGTCCCCCACCGAAGCCATGAAGGACTGGTGATCCCTGTGATGCGGCACAAGACGTCGTACGCCGCGCTCGCGGTGTCCGCTGCCCTGCTGGCCTCCTGTTCCGGCTGCTCCGGTTCCGACGACGTGGAGCTGGGAACGGACTGGAAGGGTTCGCAGACCTTTGTGACGGCGAGCGTGTCCGGGCACACGGTGGTGGTCGGCATCAATCCCGAAGCCCACCACGCGCAGTCGCTGGCCGTGGTGCCGCGGAAGGACGGCGACGACGACGTGCTGGCTCCTCAGCTCGTCCAGTTGGCCGACGGGACGTGGTGGCTGTCGACGCCCCGCAAGGGGGAGCGTCCGGACCGGCTCTTCACGCTGAACACCGCCCGGCACGCCCTGGACGAGAAGGACGACACCGAGCGGCTGCGGGCACTCGTGCCGGGCAAGAGCCTGGTGGCGGCCGTTCCCGACTCCTCCGGAAGCGATCAGCGCGCTGCCACGGCGGCCGGCGGAACCACCGGTGTGCTGGTACGCGATGCGAAGACGTGGAAGAAGGTCCGGGACGTGCGGGTTCCGGGACCGGTCACCCTGGCGGCGTCCGATCCGTCCAGCGACACGGTGTGCCTGGCCACCGGACAGGGGTCCGGCGTGAAGGCGAGTGTGCTCGACCTCGCCACCGGCAGGACCCGGCAGGTCGGGGACGCCGACGGCGTGCAGGTGCAGCAACTGGCATGTCCGGCGGGCACCCCGGTCCTGGTCGGTACCCCCACCCGGAACAACCTGGGAACCACGGTGAAATTGACCCTGAGGAACACGGCGGGGGCGACGGTGGTGAGCGCCGTCGGCGGAAGGGTCGACGCCGTGCAGGCATCGAAGGACACCGTCGTGGTCGCGGTGAACATCGGGCAGGACAGCGATCTCATCGAGCTGGACCGGAGAAGCGGGCGTGAACTGCGGCGCGTGACGGTCAAGGGCATGGACAGCTCGTCTCTGCTGCGGCACACGCGGGACGGCTGGGTGATGGTCTCGGACGACACCGCCGCCGTGGTGGACCTCGACAAGGGGACGTCCCGGACGTTCGACCTGCCGGGAACGCTGACGAGCTTCTGAGCCCGTACGAAAGGGGCCTCTGCGCGCTGCCCGGCGACGGGCCGGGATCAGGCCTGCCTGGCAGCGCGCAGAGGAACTCGGCTCCCCCCGGGTGGCACTCAGCCCAGCTGTGCCGGCGCTTCCATGGCGATCTGCTCGAAGACCTTCTCGTCCGCCGCGAAGTCCGAGTCCGGGATCGGCCAGTGGATCACGATCTCGGTGAATCCCAACTCCTGGTGACGTCCCGCGAAGTCCACGAACGCGTCGAGGGACTCCAGCGGCCGACCGCGGTCCGGGGTGAACCCGGTGAGCAGGATCTTGTCGAGCCCGTCCATGTCCCGGCCGATCTCGGCGCACGCGTCGGCCAGCTTCTCGACCTGGCCGCGGATGGCCCCGACCGACTGCTCGGGGGTGCCGTTCTCGTACAGCCTGGGGTCGCCCGTGGTCACCCATGCCTGCCCGTACCGCGCCGCGAGCCGCAGTCCGCGCGGCCCGGTCGCGGCGACCGCGAAGGGCAGCCGGGGGCGCTGCACACAGCCCGGGATGTCGCGTGCCTCGTGCGCAGAGTAGAAGTCGCCCTCGTACGACACCGAGTCCTCGCTGAGCAGCCGGTCCAGGAGCTGGACGAACTCGGCGAACCGGTCGGCCCGCTCGCGGGGGGTCCACGGGTCCTGGCCGAGGACGGTGGCGTCGAATCCGGAGCCGCCCGCACCGACGCCGAGCGTGAGGCGACCGCCGGAGATGTCGTCGAGGGAGAGCAGCTCCTTGGCGTACGGCACCGGGTGGCGGAAGTTGGGCGATGTGACCAGGGTCCCCAGCCGTATGTGCCGAGTAGTGGCCGCGGCGGCGGTCAGCGTCGGTACGGCGCCGAACCAGGGTCCGTCGCGGAAGCTCCGCCAGGACAGGTGGTCGTAGGTGTACGCGGCGTGGAAGCCGAGTTCCTCCGCGCGCCGCCAGGCCGTACGGCCGCCCTCGTTCCAACGGCGGTACGGAAGGATCACAGTGCCCAGGCGCAGTCTCATGCCTCTGAGCCTATGACGGGGACTGCGAAACGTTCGACTGACAGACGCGGGGCAGCGGCGGCTATTCACGGCTGCCGTGACCGGTCGTCCAGTTCGCAAGGCATACCAGATGTAAGGTCAAGGTAAAGCAGGGGCAAAAGGTGCGATCGGTCAGAGCGGGCACTCACCTCAACATCAAAGCTTTACATCCTCCACAGCGCATGCCATGATCAAGGAAGTGCTTAACGGCCGACGAACCAGGCATGAACATCTGGGAAATGCTCATACCTCGTCATGCCGTTGAGGGCGCATATCAACGGGGTGTTCGTTTTGACCAATTATTCAGTTCTGGTGCCTTTTTTGCCAAAGCGCCCGGAGCAACTGCTGCCCTACGCGGGCCTGGTTCACTGGACTCGGGCCGCGCGCCTGTGGCAGGGGCAGGCGCTGTTTCTGGAGCCGCACCAAGGCTTTGCGCACGCGGCGGGAGCCGGTTTCCGCGTGCCGACCGGGCTCGGTGTCACACTCATGCCGCTTCGGCATCCTTACGAAGCGGCGCTCCAGGCACGGTCGCTCGCTCTGGCGACAGGTCAGCCGGTCGTGGCCGGATTCGGGCCCGGCGGCCGGTCGATGCAGCAGAGTCTGCTCGGCGAGCCGTACCGCAGTCCGCTGACCGCCGCACGTGAGTACCTGACGATCGTCCGGGGGCTGCTGGCCCAGGAAGTCGTCGACATCAAGGGCGAGTACTTCTCCTGCCACGGCGCGCTGCACGCCTTTCCGGCCCCGCCGGTCGAGCTGGGCCTGGGTGTACTCCGCCCCGGCATGGCCAGGCTGGCCGGGGAGCTGGCCGATGTCGCCGTCACCTGGCTGACCCCTGCCTCCTATCTGGAGGACGTCGTGCTGCCCGCCATGCGCGAGGGCGCCATGAAAGCCGGCCGGGCCGTACCCCGGCTGACGGCGATCGTGCCGGTCGCACTGGAGCGCGAGGGTCACGAGCCGGGCACGATCGCGCTGGCGAGCAATGCCGCCCACCTGCAGGGGCCGCATTATCTCGACATGCTGCGACGGGCCGGTGTGGGTGTGAGCGGCACGGACATCAAGGCCGACGCGCAGGCGCTCGTGAAGGGCGGGGCGTTCCTCAGCGGCGATGTGGCCGGACTGCTTGAGCAGCTGAGCGTGTACGAAAAGGCCGGAGTGGACGAAGTGGTCCTGAATGTGACAGGCGTCTTCAACGTCGCCGGCGCGCAGGAAGCGATGTCCGACCTGAAGCAGATTCTTTCCGCACTGTCCGCCGTGTAGATATTTTCCATCCGGTGCGAATGAGTGCGCTTTTTCTGAGCTCACAGCCGTAAGGCATTTCTATTACATCTGCACGTCTACATTCCAGCCCTTTCCTGACGGGTCTTTTCGTGCTGCGCGTGAGCAGTTCCAGGATATGGGAAATCAATCGGGAGATGAAAAGGGGATGCGATGTCTGCGCTGAAAGAGCGCCTCATGAGCTGGGCGACCGGGCGCACGACGGTGTCCGTGGACACGGCGCACGCCACCCGTACCGTCGTTCTGGAGGACGCCGAGTACCTGGCCACCCTGCTGGCATCCGATGTGGTGGACACCGACACCATGGTCTTCGCACCGGGTGCGGAGGGCTCCGCCGACAGCCCCGGCGTCATCGGTTACGAGGGCTCACTCGCCGAACCGGGCACCGAGTTCACCCATGACCCCGGCTTCTACCTCCAGATCCAGGCGTACGGCATCAGCGAGTACATGTCGGTCGTCGGGCCCACCCTCGTACGGGTGGCGGACACGACGGACTTCGAGTCCTACCTCCTCGACGCCGATCGCGCCCACGACCAGGGCACCTTCGCCGACTTCCTCACCAACCCGGCCATCCAGCTCGCGGACCTGCCCGCGCTCGGGGCCGGCCAGGACGGGGACGGGCCCGGCCTGCGGCTGTACGTGGGGCGCTCGGGAGAAATATCGACCTCGCCGGGCGGGAACCCCCTGGGGAAGGCCGGCGACAGCTTCGGCGCCCTCGCGGAGGCGTGGACGCGGACCAACGCGGAGAGCGGCCGGCCCTGCGGGGTCTGCCTGGGCGCCGTCGTACCGGAGGCCGACCGCGTCGCCGCGCTCGCCCAACGACCATGGCTCGGCCGCTACCTCGCCGCCGTGCACGCCCTGCGTGACCTGCGGGCCCGCGGCGTCCTCGGCACCGGCGTCTCCGGCTTCGGCGAGCGCCTCATGGCGGACCTCGCGGAGCACCCCGAGCCCGCCGATGTCTCCGACGCGGATCTCCCGCTGCTGCTCCGGGCGGGCGAGGACGTCTACGCGCACGACTCACGCCACGGGCGTACGTTCCGGCTGAGCCGTGCGGTCGCCGAGACGGCCGAGGCACTGCTCGTCTGCGGCTCCGTGGACGCGGCGTCGCGGTACGTCGAGCCCGCGAAGGCGGACGCCGTGCTGCGGCAGTTCACCGCTACGGGGCTCGCACTCGTGGCCAGGCCGCTCGTGGACGCGGGCAGACGAGGTGCATCGTGAGGACGGACGCGATAGCGCTGCCCGGCACCTCGATCCCCGGACGGGCGGGCGAACTGCTCGCCGCACTCGGCGACCGCGCCGAGTGCTGCAGTCTCTACGACGCGGACGGCTCGTCGATCTACCACGAGCTGTCCCAGCAGGACCACCACGAGGTACGGGAGCTGCTCGCCCTGGTGCGACGCCACCCCGGCCCCGTGCTCGACCTGGCCGCGGGCTCGGGGCGGCTCACCATGCCCCTGCTCGCGCTCGGTCGTGAGGTCAGCGCGCTCGAACTCTCCGAGAGCATGCTGGGCCTGCTGAGCGAACGGCTGGACAGGGCGCCTGCCGCACTGCGCGAGCGGTGCACCCTCGTACGGGGCGACATGAGCGATTTCGCACTGCCGCGGGAGTTCGACTGCGTCGTCCTGGCCACGACATCGGTCTCGCTGCTCGACGAGGCGGGCCGCGAAGGTCTGTACGCCTCGGTGCGTGCGCACCTGGCGCCCGGTGGCCGCTTCCTGCTGACGACCGTCGATCTCGAAGCGTCCCGGAACCCCGAGTTCGAACTCGAGTTCAGCACCACGGCAGGGAACGACTACCGGATGTTCGAGTACTGGGAACAGGGCATGGAAGCCCGCACCGTCACCATCTTCCCCGCCCGTCACAGCGCGGGACCGGTCCGCGTGGGGCTGACCAGCATCCGAGTCCTGCCCGCGGACCTGCTGGAGGCGGAGCTGAGCGCGAACGGATTCCGTGTCACCGCCCGCCACGCGCTGCCCCCGGTCGGCGTGCGCCACCACAGCACGCTCCTGGAAGCGGAGGCCGCAGCATGACGACGACAGACACACGGACAAGCCACGCACGCCCCGGCGCCCTCTGGCCCTCCCTTCTCGCCCCCGAGCACCACGGCAAGGACGAGCTGTGCGCGGTCGCCGCGGAAGGCGTCAGGATCAGCTTCGCCGACGGCCGTGAACTCCTCTGCGCCTCCAGCGGCCTGTGGAACACCAACCTCGGATACGGCAACAAGGCCGTGGCCGAGGCAGCCGCCGAAGCGCTGCGCTCCGCCTCGTACCTCAGCACCTTCCGCTACGAGAACGTGTACGCGCGCCGTGCCGCCGAAGCCCTCGTTCAGGCGGCGGGAGCGGAACACTACGGGCGCGTCCTCTTCTCGACCTCGGGCGGTGCCGCCAACGACCTCGCGATGAAGGTGGCCAGGCACTACCTGGCCCTGCGCGGCGAGGCCCGGCGCAAGGTCGTCGTGGGGCTGCGCGGCAGCTACCACGGGCTGACCTTCGGCGGGTTCGCCCTGACCGGCGAGGACCTGGGCCAGCAGTTGTACGGCGTCGACCAACGCCTCGTACGGCATGTGCCGCCCAACGACCCCGAGGAACTGCGCACCCTCCTCGCCCGGCAGGGCGGTCAGATCGCGGCCGTCGTGGTCGAGCCCGTTCTCGGCTCGGGCGCGATCCCGCTCGACGAGCAGTACGTCGCCACGCTGCTCCAGCTTCGTGAGGAGTACGGCTTCCTGCTCGTCGCGGACGAGGTCGCGACCGGGTTCGGCCGTACCGGAGACTTCTTCGCCTCGCATCGCTGGCCGGCGCCGCCCGACCTGCTGATCGCTTCCAAGGGGCTCACCAACGGCACGAGCGCCGCAGCGGTCGTCCTCGCGTCCCGTGCCGTCGCGGACGCCTTCCACGAGGCCGGCGCCCTGCTGAGCCACGGTGAGACGCAGGCCGGAACTCCCGTCGCCTGCGCGGCGATCCTCGCGACGCTCGCCGAGATGAGCCGGCTCGACGCGGTGACGCGGGCGCGCCGGCTCGGCGCCCTGCTCACCCGGGAACTCGACGCGCTGGCCGCCACCCACCCCCTCGTCACCGGGAGCACCGGGGTCGGCTGCTTCCGTTCGATCCGCCTGGCAGCGGCCGACGACAGCGGCCTGCCGTTCCCCCAGCACGAGGTGCCCGCGCTGGTCGCCGCCGTCCGACAGGCCGGTGCGATCGTGCACCCCGGCCTGCACGGCATCCAGCTCGTCCCCGCGCTGACGTACACCGACGCCGAGGTCGCGGAACTCTTCGCCTGCGTACGAGCCGGGTTCGAGCTGCACCTGGCCGCCACCACCGAGCGGGCGGGAGCCGGCGGATGACGGAGCACGGGGAGCACGCCACCGCCGCCGGTCCGGAAGGCCCTGCCGCGCTCGACGGCACCGACGAGCTG
>NZ_JAWOAI010000166.1:0-18425 GCF_033194735.1 Streptomyces sp. W16 | reverse complement strand
GATCTGCACGACGGTGCCCAACAGCGGCTCGTCGCCCTCACCGTGACCCTCGGTCTCGCCCGGCTGGACGCCGCGCCCGGCCCCCTCGCCGACCAGCTCGCCAAGGCCCACGACGAGGCCGGACGGGCCCTGGCCGAACTGCGCGAGCTGATCCACGGCATCCACCCCCGGGTACTCGTGGACTACGGCCTCGAAGCCGCCGTCGCCGACGCCGCCGACCGCGGTGTCGTACCCGTGGACCTCCAACTCGACCTGCCCGGGCGGCTGCCGCCGGCCGTCGAGGCCACCGCCTACTTCGTCGTCTGCGAGGCCCTCGCCAATATCGACCGGCACAGCGGGGCCACCCGGGCCGGGGTGCGGGGCGGACACCGGGACGGGCGGCTGGTGCTGGAGGTGCGGGACGACGGGTGCGGGGGTGCGGACGCCGGGCGGGGGAGTGGGCTGACCGGGCTCGGGGACCGGGTGTCAGTGCTGGATGGTTCACTTCTGGTGTCGAGCCCGGTGGGTGGTCCGACGGTCCTGCGGGTGGACATTCCGTGCGGTGCGACGGGGGAGTGATGGTCCAGGACGGAAAGCATGAAACGGGGGGACGGCGGGCGCTGCGTGTCGTGCTGGCCGAGGACAGCGTGTTGCTGCGGGACGGGATCGTCGCGCTGCTCGCCCGGTTCGGGCACGAGGCGGTGGCCGCGGTCGGGGACGCGGACGCGCTGCTGACCGCCGTCGCCGAGCACGCGCCGGACATCGTGGTGACGGACGTGCGGATGCCGCCGGGCTTCCAGGACGAGGGCCTGCACGCGGCGGTGCGGCTGCGCGCGGAGCGGCCGGGACTGCCGGTGCTGGTGCTCAGCCAGTACGTACAGCGCGCCTACGCCGCCGAGCTCCTCGACTCCGGTGACGGCACCGGCGTCGGCTATCTGCTCAAGGACCGGGTAGGCCAGGTCGAGGAGTTCGTGGACGCGCTGAGCGAGGTCGCGGCCGGCGGCACGGTCGTCGACCCGGAGGTCGTACGGCAGTTGCTGCGCAGACGCCGTGATCCGCTGGACCGGCTGACCCCGCGTGAGACGGAGGTGCTGGGGTTGGTCGCGCAGGGCCGGTCCAACAGCGCGATAGCCCGGGAGCTGGTGGTCACCGAGGCCGCCGTCGGCAAGCACATAGGCAGCATTCTCGCCAAGCTGGACCTGCCGCCGGCGGACGACGCGCACCGCAGGGTGCTGGCCGTGCTCACCTACCTGAGGGGCTGAAGCGCGCCGACGGTCAGAGCGCCTTCGCGAAGCACCGGCTGTCGTCGTGGAAGCGGTAGTAGCCGAACTTCACGCAGGGCTCGTAGCCGCTGGACGTGTAGAGGCCGATGGCCTCCGGCTGCTTGATGCCGGTCTCCAGGACCATGCGGGTGCGGCCGGCCGCGCGGGCGTTCTCCTCCAGGGCGGCCAGCATGCGGCGGGCCAGACCCAGGCCGCGCGCCTGCTCGATCACGTACATCCGCTTGAGCTCGGCGTCGCCGTCCTCGTTGCCCTCGCCGTTGGCGTTCCGGGCGCGCCAGCCGCCGGTGGCGACGGGGTCGTCGTTGTCGTCGTACGCGATCAGGTAGATGCCGTTCGGGGGTTCGAAGTCCGAGGGTTCCAGGGTTGTGGCGTCGCCGCCGTCGCCGTAGCGGTCGTGGTACTCCGCCTGGACCTCGTCGTTCAGCTTCACGGCGTCGGGGTGGTCGAAGGGAACGGTGCGTATATTCATGTGAAAACTCGTATACCTACTCATAGCTCGTAAGCTCGTAAGGGGGACCCGGACTCCGTCCAGTGTGCCGGTATCGTGCCGGAGTGCTCATTGTGACCTCAGCAAATGTCAATGGACTGCGGGCCGCCGCGAAGAAGGGCTTCGTGGAGTGGCTCGCCGGGACCTCCGCCGATGTGCTCTGCCTCCAGGAGGTGCGAGCCGAGCCGCAGCAGCTGCCTGAGCACGTCCGCACCCCCGACGGCTGGCACGTCGTGCACGCGCCGGCCGCCGCCAAGGGGCGCGCGGGCGTCTCCCTCTACACCCGCCGCGAGCCCGACCGCGTCCAGGTCGGCTTCGGATCGGCCGAGTTCGACGGGAGCGGCCGGTATGTCGAGGCCGACCTCCCCGGGGTCACGGTCGCGAGCCTCTACCTGCCCTCCGGCGAGGTCGGTACCGAGCGGCAGGACGAGAAGATCCGCTTCATGGACGAGTTCCTCGCCTATCTGAAGGACCTGCGCGAGCGGGCCGCCGCCGACGGCCGCGAGGTCGTCGTCTGCGGCGACTGGAGCATCGCCCACCAGCCGGCCGACCTCAAGAACTGGCGCGCCAACCAGAAGAGCTCCGGGTTCCTGCCGGAGGAGCGGGAGTGGCTGAGCCGGGTCTTCGACGCGGAGGACGGGGCGTACGTCGATGTAGTACGGGCGCTGCACCCTGACGTGGAGGGGCCGTACTCGTGGTGGTCGTACCGGGGGCGGGCTTTCGACAACGATTCAGGTTGGAGGATCGACCTCGTCGCGGCGACCACCGGGCTCGCGCGGCGCGCGGTCAAGGGGTTCGTGGAGCGGGCCGCCAGCCACGAGGAGCGGTGGTCGGATCATGCTCCGGTAACTGTGGTCTTCGAGACCTGACGGATGCGGGGCGGCCCGATCGGTGCGGCTCGCCCCGCAGGGGTTCAGTCGGTCTGCCGTACGGCGGGGGACTCCTCGATGGTGAAGGTCAGGCGTGAGAGGTCAGGGCCGGCAAGGCGGGCAGGGCCACCTCCGGAGCGGCCTTTCGCCACGGTGACGTGGACACCGGTGCGAAGGAGGTGTTCCCGGCGAACCTCGGTCTCTGCGGAGACCGTCCGGCGGTAGTGGCTGAGCACGTAGTCCTCAAGCCAGTCGGAGCGCATGGCTGCGGGCGCAGGGCACACATCGCCGCGTGCGGTGGCACGGCACGCGTAGTCGCCGTGGGGATACCCCTTCCGTACCGCGAAGTACATGCGCCCGTCGCAGCCTGCACAATGCACCACCCCGGTAAGCAGGGCTGTTGTGGTTCGGCGTTCGCGGCGTGTTCCGTTGGAACGGGCCAGGAGGATGTCCTGGAGGATGTGGAACTCGTCCTCGGTGAGCAACGGTGGACCGATCAGCACGGGTGCACCCCCGGCGTCGCGAACGGTCCGTCCCTGGTGCACGCGATGGCCCATCAGCGACGGGCTGCGCAACACCTTGGACAGGGTTCCGGACGTCCAGCGGAAGCGCTCGAAGTCGTGTCCGTGGCGTCGACCTCCCAACGGACGTCCTTGGAGCTGAGCATGGCGGTCGCGAGGCACCAGTGCTCCTGTCTCGTTGAGTTTCCGTGCGATCGCGATCAGGGAGCGTCCTGCGTGCACCTCTTCCACGATCATGCGGACGACAGCGGCGGTCTCGGGGTCGGGGGCCAGACGCCATCCGCTGCCGGACGGATGTGGCGCCTTTCGGTAGCCGAAGGGGACCAGACCGCCGCCGTAGCGACCGGCGGCTCGCAGCGCTTCGTGGCTGTCGGTGAGCCGGTTGGAGATGGTGCGGACCTCCAACTCGGCGGCGTAGGCGAGATCCATGCACCTGCGAATGGTGGTGCCGTTCGCGTGCGGTGTCACCATGAGCGGTCGGCAGTCCTCGGTTGCTCCGAAAACAAGCGTCCGGTTGTGTTGCCGCGCCCAGGCGATCAGTTCGGCCATGTGTGCCACGGATCGCACGGCGCGGTCCACGTGAGACCACACGACAGCGTTGTATTCCTGAGGGCGGCCCAGCCAAGGCGACAGGGACGGCCTCTCGAAGGGGGACGTCCTGCGAGCGGAGACGCCGAGGTCGGCGGCTTCGCCGATCAGTGCGAAGTCGAGCCGGTCGGCGCAGAGTTGGATGGTGGCGCGCTGTCGGGCGGGCGAAGTGGTCACGCTGGTCATGGTGCTGAGGCGCAGTGCGGCGAGGGCACGTGGTTGCCCGCTGGAAGGCGAAGTCGCTGAATCCTGTGAGCAACTAGTCTGGGACATGTCGGCACTCTTTGTCAGTGTCGGCCGTGCCCCGGGGCTGGTAGGACAGTCGCCGGGGTCTTTTCGGTCTTACTTTCGGAGTGCAAACCCGAGTTCGTCTTCCATTCCCTGAAAGGTGCCCATATCGGGTGAAATTCAGAGAGTGGGTCATCAATGGCTAATCTGCTGTGCTACGTCCATGCAGCCCCGCAGCGTTTCCGCTGATCGACGGGGCCGCCGGGTTGGGGGAGCGTGTGGCGAGGGGGGCCGTCGGCGGCTGATCTCCCGCAGTGATCGCTACGGCTGTCTGCGCAGCTTTCGATCCATCGCCATCGACAGTTCCGCCTCCACCACGCTCTTCGCCAACGGCCGCAGTCGTTGCAGGTCCTCCGCCGTGCCGCCCCGGGTGAGTACCAGGTCGGCGAAGAGGTCGGCGAGGGACTCCGTGTGTTCGCGGACGCGGCGGCCCGCGTTCAGGACGTCGGCGAGGGGGATGCCCTCGCGGACCAGCGCGGCCGTGACGTCGAGGAGGCGGCGGCTGATGTGGACGATCTCGCTGCCGTCGGTGCCGAGGTAGCCGAGTTCGAGTGAGGCGGCGAAGTTCTCCGGGGTTGCCTGGTCGCCGAAGTAGTCGGCGAGGGCCTCCGGGGTGAGCCGGACCGGGGTCTCCTCGGTCGGCGCGCCCAGGCCGAGCAACTCGCCGACGTTGCGGCCGTGGTCGAAGGCCTCGGCCAGTTCCGCGATGCCGTTGAGGGTGTGGCCGCGGTCGAGGAGCGCCGAGATCGTGCGCAGACGGGCCAGGTGGGTCTCGTCGTACCAGGCGATACGGCCCTCCCGGCGCGGCGGGGGGATGAGTTTGCGCTCGCGGTAGAAGCGCAGGGTGCGCACCGTGATGCCGGCCCGCTCGGCCAGTTCCTCCATGCGGTACTCGCGCTTCTGTTCTGCCTTCTCCGCCACGCCCGCACCCTACGTCGTACCTCCGGTAACTTTCCGCCTCCCGCCCCCTACCCATGAGTACGGAGCTGCTCTACAGTCCGATTGCGCCAGTGTTCACTGGCGTGGTTGCGCGGTTGCATGGGAGGGCACGGGATGACCGAACACGAGCATGTGCGGGTGGCGGTGATCGGGTCCGGGTTCGGCGGGCTGGGGGCCGCGGTGCGGCTGCGGCGCGAGGGCGTCACCGACTTCGTCGTCCTGGAGCGCGCCGACAGCGTCGGCGGGACCTGGCGGGACAACAGCTATCCCGGGTGCGCCTGCGACGTACCGTCCCATCTGTACTCGTTCTCCTTCGCGCCGAACCCCGACTGGCCGCGCACCTTCTCCGGGCAGGAGCACATCCGCGGCTATCTGGAGCACGTCACGGACGTCTTCCGGCTCCGACCGCACATCCGCTTCAACTCCGAAGTGAAGATGATGACTTGGGACGCGGAGCGGCTGCGCTGGGACATCGAGACCAGCGGCGGTTCGTACTCCGCCGACCTCGTCGTCTCCGCGACCGGACCGCTCTCCGACCCCAAGGTCCCGGACATCCCGGGGCTCGACTCCTTCCCCGGCAAGGTCTTCCACTCCGCCCGCTGGGACCACGACTACGACCTGCGCGGCAAGCGCGTCGCCATGGTCGGCACCGGCGCCTCCGCGATCCAGATCGTGCCGTCGATCCAGCCCGAGGTGGCGCGCCTCACCCTCTTCCAGCGCACCCCGCCCTGGGTGATGCCCCGCGTAGACCGCGCCATCAGCGGCGCCGAACGCGCCCTGCACCGCGCGCTGCCCTTCACCACCCAGGCCCGTCGCGGACTCCTGTGGGGATTGCGGGAGTTGCAGGTCCAGGCGTTCACCAAGCGGCCCAACGAGCTGGGAATGGTGGAGCAGTTGGCCAAGCGCAACATGGCCCGCTCCATCAAGGACCCGGCCCTGCGCGCCAAGTTGACCCCCGACTACCGCATCGGCTGCAAACGCATCCTGCTCTCCAGCGCCTACTATCCGGCCCTCGCCCAGCCCAACGTCGACGTCGTCACGAGCGGGTTGAGCGAGGTGCGCGGCTCGACGGTGGTGGGCGCCGACGGCAGTACGGCCGAGGTCGACGCGATCGTCTTCGGTACGGGCTTCCACGTCACGGACATGCCGATCGCGGACCGGGTCGTCGGCGCCGACGGGCGGACGCTGGCCGAGGCCTGGCAGGGCGGAATGCAGGCGCTGCGCGGCGCCTCGGCGGCCGGGTTCCCCAACTGGATGACCATCATCGGGCCCAACACCGGTCTCGGGAACTCCTCGATGATCCTGATGATCGAGTCCCAGCTGAACTACATGGCCGACTACGTACGGCAGTTGGACGTCCTCGGCGGACGCGTGGCACTCGACGCCCGGCCCGGCGCCGTGGACGGCTGGAACCGGCGCGTGCAGGAACGTATGAAGCGGACCGTGTGGAACACCGGCGGCTGCACCAGCTGGTACCTCGACGCGAGCGGCCGCAACACCACCATCTGGCCCGGTACGACGACCGAGTTCCGCACGGCCACGCGGCGCGTGAACCTCGCGGAGTACGAGGTCGTGCGGGCGCCCGCCGAGAAGAAGGCCGAGAAGTCGGAGGTGGTGGACGCATGAGCCGCCTCCTGCACGTCACGTCCGGGCCGTACGCCCCGCCCGTCCCCGTCCGCGAACTGACCGTCACCTCGGCCGACGGCTCCCGGCTGCACGTCGAGGTGCACGGCCCCGAGGGCGCACCGGCCGTCGTCCTCGCACACGGCTGGTCCTGCTCCACGGCCTTCTGGGCCGCGCAGACAAGGGACTTGGCGGTCGACCACCGGGTCGTCGTCTACGACCAACGGGGACACGGGCGCAGCCCGGCGGCCGTCTCCTACAGCACCGACGCGCTCGCCGACGATCTGGAAGCCGTCCTCGAAGCGACTCTCACCCCTGGTGAGAAGGCCGTGATCGCGGGGCACTCCATGGGCGGGATGACCGTGCTGGCGGCGGCCGGGCGGGCCCGGTTCCGGGAGCACGCGGTGGCCGTTCTGCTGTGCAGTACGGGCAGTTCGCGGCTGGTCGACGAGTCGCTCGTGGTGCCGTTGCGGGCCGGGCGGACCCGGACCTGGCTGACCCGGAAGGTCCTCGGCACGCGGGCGCCGCTCGGGCCGGTCACGCCCGCCGCGCGCCGGATCCTGAAGTACGGGACGATGGGACCCGGTTCCGCGCCGCACATGGTCGAGGCGTGCGCGCGGATCGTGCACGCGTGTCCGAGGACGGTGCGGTACGCGTGGTCGCAGGTCCTTGATTCCCTCGATCTCGACCACGGCGTACGGGAGTTGGCCGTACCCACGGCCGTCGTCGTCGGTACGGCGGACCGGATGACGCCGCCGGTGCACGCGCGGGCGCTGGTCGCCGCGCTGCCGCAGTGCGTCGGGAGCACCGAGCTGACGGGGCTCGGGCACATGACCCCCGTCGAGGCGCCGGAGCTGGTCAGCGGGAAGATCCGTGAACTGGCCGCCGCCTACATCGAGTTCGACCCGATCGATCAGGTCAAGGAGGGCGCATGAGCAAGAGGGTGAGCCTGGAGGGTCAGGTCGCGGTCGTGACCGGGGCCGCGCGGGGTGTCGGCGAACTGCTCGCCCGCAAGCTCTCCGCGCGCGGCGCGAAGGTGGCGCTGGTCGGGCTGGAGCCGGACGCGCTCAAGCAGGTCGCCGAGCGGCTGCACACCGACAGCGGCCACTGGTACGCCGATGTCACGGACCACGAGGCGATGGCCCGGGTGGCGGGCGAGGTCAAGGAACGGTTCGGGAAGGTCGACATCGTCGTCGCCAACGCGGGTGTCGCCAGCGGCGGCCCTTTCGTCGACTCCGATCCGGTCGCGTGGCGGCGGGTGATCGAGGTCAACCTGATCGGATCGGCCGTGACCGCGCGGGCGTTCCTGCCGGTGCTGATGGAGAGCCGCGGCTATCTGCTGCAGATCGCTTCGCTGGCCGCGATCACGCCCGCGCCGATGATGACCGCGTACTGCGCGTCCAAGGCGGGCGTCGAGGCGTACGCGCACAGTCTGCGCGCCGAGGTCGGCTACAAGGGCGTACGGGTCGGGGTCGGGTATCTGTCGTGGACCGACACGGACATGGTGCGCGGGGCCGATCAGGACGACGTCATGCGGGAGTTGCGGCAGCGGTTGCCGTGGCCCGCCAACAAGACGTATCCACTGGGGCCGGCCGTGGACCGGATCGTCGCCGGGATCGAGCGGCGGTCGAGCCATGTGTACGGGCAGGGGTGGCTGCGGGGGACGCAGAGCGTGCGCGGGTATCTGCCGGGGATCATCGGGGCGGTGGGGCAGCGGGAGATGCGGCGGTTCGGGGCGCGGCTGGAGGGGATGCGGTCGGGGCTTGTCGGGGCGGGTGGAGCCGCTGATGAGGAGGCTCGCGCTACGGAACGTAGCTGACCGAAATGCGAACTGTGTCCGCCCGTGTGAATCTGGTCGAGGCCCGGTCAAGGGCCGTTTCCCCCACTACGGGAGTGAACCCACATGGGTATGAAGGACCAGTTCCAGGACAAGGCCGAGGACCTCGCCAACAAGGCCAAGGAGAAGATGGGCCAGGGGCAGGGCAAGGGCAAGGACGAGGCGTCCGAGCGGGGTGCGCAGCGGGACGAGGTCTCTGAGCGTATGCAGCGTGAAGAGGACCGGATGGACCAGGACTACGACGTTTAGTTGCAGGCCTGTTGGCGTGGGGCGCCCTGTGTTCGGGGCGTCCCACGTTTCGTTGTTGGGTGCCGGCCCGGTGGGGGCTGGTCGCGCCCGCGCGGCGGAGCCGCAAATAGATACAGCCCCGCGCCCCTGAAAAGCAGGGAGTTGCCGGCGACCCTCTCAAGAACGTGGCGGCAACTTCGGCCTACTCCTGTCCGGTACGGCCGAGTAGTCGGGCGGTGTTGCCGCTGGGTGGATTGCCAACAGATCCAGCGCCAGCTTGATCGCGTCGTCCAGTTGCGCATGGCGGCCCTCTGCCCAGTCCAGGGGGGTGCGGAGGATCTCCAAGTCCGGGGTTACGCCCCGGTTCTCCACCGACCAGCCGTAGGCGTCGAACCAGGCCGCGTTCATCGGGACCGTGATCACCGTGCCGTCGCCGAGTTGGTGGCGGCCGGTCATGCCGACCACTCCGCCCCAGGTGCGCTGGCCGACCACAGGGCCCAGCTTCAGCAGTTTGAAGGCGGCCGTGATCATGTCGCCGTCCGACGAAGTCGCCTCGTCCGCCAGCGCGACTACCGGGCCCCTGGGGGCATTTGAGGCGTACGACACCGGTTGGGCGTTACGGGTCAGGTCCCAGCCGAGGATCGTGCGGGTGAGTTTCTCCACGACCAGTTCGCTGATGTGGCCGCCCGCGTTGCCTCGTACGTCGACGATGAGGGCGGGGCGGGAGACCTCCAGGCGCAGGTCGCGGTTGAACTGGGCCCAGCCGGAGCCGCCCATGTCGGGGATGTGGAGGTAGCCGCAGTGGCCGCCGCTCAACTCCCGTACCACCGCCCGGCGTTTGGCCACCCAGTCCTGGTAGCGGAGGGGGCGTTCGTCGATGAGGGGGACGACGGCGACTCGGCGGGCGCGGCCTTCGCCCTCCGCCGGGGTGAAGGTCAGCTCCACCGTCGTACCGCCCGCTCCGGCCAGGAGTGGGTAGGGGCCGGTGAGTTGGTCGACCGGGCGGCCGTCCACGTGGGTCAGGACCGCGCCCTCGCGGATGCCGGTGCCGGCCAGGGGGGAGCGGGCCTTGGAGTCGGAGGACTCGCCGGGGAGGATGCGGGTGACGGTCCAACCGCCCTCCCTGCGTACGAAGTTGGCGCCCAGCAGGCCCTGGCGGCGCTGGTAGTGGGGTGGGCCCTCGTTGCGGCGGGACGGGGTGACGTAGGCGTGCGAGGTGCCCAACTCGCCCAGGACTTCGCGGAGGAGGTCCGCGAAGTCGTCGGGGGAGGCGACTCGTTCGACCAGGGGGCGGTACTGGTCGAGGACGCCGTTCCAGTCGATGCCGCACATCTGGGGGTCCCAGTAGTAGGCGCGGATCAGGCGGCCCGCCTCCTCGTACGACTGGCGCCACTCGGCGGGCGGGTCGACCTCGTGGAGGATGCGGCGGAGGTCGATCCAGACCGTCGAGTCGCCGTCGCCGGACTCCGTGGAGGGGACTGCGCGTAGTTCGTCCTCGTCCACCACGACCAGTCGTGAGCCGTCGCCGCTCACCGCGAACCAGTCGAGGTGGTCGACGAGTTCGGACTTCTTCGCCTTGCTGATGTTGAAGTATTCGAGGGTCGGGCGCCCGCTGGTGTCGTCCGGGTTGGCGAAGGTCTCGCCCAGCGCGCCGGAGATCGGCCAGCGCAGCCAGACCAGTCCGCCGCCCGAAACCGGGTACAGCGCCGAGTACTTGGAGGCCGAGACCGGGAACGGGGTGACCCTGCTCTCCAGGCCCTCCACCTCCACCGTCACCGCGCCGTCCGCGCCCTCGTCGTCCTCCGCCGCGTCGAGGCCCCCGGCGGCCGGGCGGCCCTCCGGGGTCAGCGCGAAGGGGGAGGGGGTGGCCGAGGAGAGGGGGACGAGGTAGGGGCGGCAGCCGAGCGGGAAGGACAGGTCGCCGGTGTGGACGTCGTAGACCGGGTCGAAGCCGCGCCAGGAGAGGAAGGCGAGGTAGCGGCCGTCCCTGGTGAAGACCGGGTTCTCGTCCTCGAAGCGGCCGTTGGTGACGTCGACGATCAGACGGTCCTTGATCCGGGCCATCTTGATCTGGCGGAGCGAGCGGCCGATGCCCGGGTGGGACCAGGTGAGCCAGCTGCCGTCGGGGGAGAAGGCGAGGTCGCGGACCGGCCCGTTGATCGAGCAAATCAGCTCGGTCACCTCGCCGTTGGAGTCCTCCGTGGCGTCGAGGAGTAGCAGCCGTCCGTCGTGTGCGGCGATCGCCAGGCGCTCGCCCGCCGTGTCCGACACCAGCTCCAGTACGCGGCCCACCTCGCCGGAGGCGAGCCGGCGGGGGGCGCGGTCGCCGGAGGCCCGGGGGAGGTAGGCGATCTCGATCGCGTCCTCGCCGTCCGCGTCCGTGACGTAGGCGACCTGTCCGCCCGAGCCGAGCATCTCGGGGAGCCGGACCCGTACGCCCGGGGTGTCGGTGATGGTGCGGGCCGGGCCGTCGCGGTGGGTCAGCCAGTACAGGCTGCCGCGGACGACGACGGCACTCGCCCGGCCCGTCTCGTCGACCGAGATGCCGTCGACGTGCTGGGCGGCCGGGACCTGGTACGTACGGCGGCCGGGGCGCGGGCCGCTCAGATGCACGTCGAGCTTGCGCGGGACCGAGGCCGCCGACAGGTCGTCGACGATCCACAGGTCACCGGCGCACTGGTACACGACCCGGGTGCCGTCGCTCGCCGCGTGCCGGGCGTAGAAGGCGTCGTGGTCGGTGTGGCGGCGCAGGTCGGAGCCGTCGTAGGCGCAGGAGTAGAGGTTGCCGATGCCCTCGTGGTCGGAGAGGAAGGCGATGCGGCCGTCGACGAACATCGGGGAGTGCAGATGGCCTTCGAGGTCGGCGAGGAGGCGGCGGCCGTGCAGCCAGAGGCGGCCCGTGGCGCCGCCGCGGTAGCGCTTCCAGGCGGCCGGTTCGTGAGGTGGGGTGCCGGTCAGGAGGAGGGTCTGGCGTTCGCCGTCGATGTCGGCGAGCTGGATGTCGGAGACCGGGCCCCAGGGGAGCCGGCCGCCGGGGTCGCCGTCGGTGGGGACCTTGTGGGCCCAGGTGAAATAGGAGAACGGCTCGCCGTGCGAGGCCACCGCGAGGATGTCGCCCTCGGGTGTCCAGCCGCAGACCTGGGTGTCGGCGCTGCCCCAGTAGGTGAGTCTGCGGCCGGGTCCGCCGTCGACGGGGACGAGGTGGATCTCCGGCACCAGGCTCCGCCAGGTCGTGTACGCGAGGTGGCGGCCGTCGGGGGAGAAGCGGGGGTGGCCGACCTTGGTGCGGTCGACGGTGAGCCGCCAGGCGCGGCCCCCGCTGTCGAGAGGGGCCAGCCAGAGGTCGTCCTCGGCCACGAAGCTCAGGAGGTCTCCGTTGAGGTGCGGCAGGCGCAGATAGCTCACGTCCCTATGCTTTTCCGCGGGACGGACCGTAGCAACTTGTGAAATAACGCGGTGGGTGACTCAGGACACGTACGAAACGGTTTCGTTTCGTAGAGAGGTGCGCTACATTCGTCATGTACGAAACCGTGTCGTTCGGAGCTGGAAGGTGAGTCGCATGACTGAAGTCGCAACGGCGCGTCGCAGTCGCATCACACCCGAGCGCGAGGCCGAGCTCTACGAGGCCGTGCTCGAACTGCTCCGCGAAGTCGGCTACGACGCCCTCACCATGGATGCCGTGGCCGCCCGCACCCGCTCCAGCAAGGCGACCCTCTACCGCCAGTGGGGCGGCAAGGCCGAGCTGGTGGCGAAAGCCGTACGGCACAGCAAGCCGGGCCGGGCGACCGACATCGACACCGGAACCCTCCGTGGCGACATGCACGCCATGGTGGACCGCGAGGACGACTGCACGATCGAGCAGAACTCCGCGTTGATGCGCGGTCTGGCCATGGCGACGCACAACCACCCGGACCTCCTGCAGGCATTCCGGGAGCTGCTCGTCGAACCGGAGATGGAAGAGTTCCGCCTGGTCACCCAGCGCGCCATCGACCGGGGCGAGGTCCGTGCGGACTGCCCCGCGCTGGGGTTCGTGGTGCACATGATGATCGGCGCCTTCGCCACCCGCACGGTGATCGAGGACCTGCCGCCGACCAAGGCCTATCTGACCTCGTACATCGACGCCGTAGTGCTCCCCGCACTCGGCGCACCCACCACCTGACAGACCCGCGACACCTCACACCCAGCACGCCCACCTGACGTAACCGCTCACGTCGTCGGGCCGATCAGCCGTGTCCCCAACCGGCCGGTCACACCTGCCCCGAAGAACCCCACGACCTGACCGGGAGTACGCCCTCGTGGCCACGTTCCTCTACAAAGTCGGCCGGCTCGCCTTCAGGCGACGCCACTACGTCGCCCTCCTCTGGATAGCGCTGCTGACCCTCGCGGGAGTGGGCGCGGCCAGCGCGCCCGCCGCCGGATCCTCCTCCTTCTCCGTGCCGGGAACCGAGGCCCAGAAGGCCTTCGACCTGCTGGAACAGCGCTTCCCCGGGATGAGCGCCGACGGCGCCACCGCCCGGGTCGTCTTCAAGGCCCCGGCCGGCGAGAAGCTCGACTCCGGCGCCAACAAGGCCACCGTCGAGAAGACCGTCAAGGACCTCGGCGACGGCTCCGAGGTCGTCTCGGTCGCCGACCCCTTCAAGGGCAAGGCCGTCAGCAAGGACGGCACGATCGCCTACGCGTCCGTGAAGTACAAGGTCTCCGGCATGGAACTGAAGGACGCCTCCAAGGACGCCCTGAAGGAGACCGCACAGCAGGCCCGGGCTTCCGGACTGACCGTGGAGGTCGGCGGTGACGCGCTCACCGCGACCCCCGAGACGGGCTCGACGGAGATCATCGGCATCGCGATAGCCGCCGTGGTCCTGGTCATCACCTTCGGTTCGCTGCTGGCGGCCGGATTCCCGCTGCTCACCGCCCTGATCGGGGTCGGCATCGGCGTCTCGACGATCACGGCCCTGGCCAGCGCCCTCGACCTGGGCACCACCACCTCCACCCTCGCGATGATGATCGGTCTCGCGGTCGGCATCGACTACGCCCTGTTCATCGTCTCCCGCTACCGCGCCGAACTGGCCGAGGGCCGCGAACGCGAGGAAGCGGCCGGACGCGCGGTCGGCACAGCGGGCTCGGCGGTCGTCTTCGCGGGCCTCACGGTGGTCATCGCACTCGTCGGCCTGGCGGTCGTCAACATCCCGATGCTCACGAAGATGGGCGTGGCGGCGGCAGGAACGGTCGCGATAGCGGTCCTCATCGCACTGACCATGATCCCGGCGCTGCTCGGCTACGCGGGCAGGAAGATCAAGCCCACCGGCCAGAAGAGCAAGCTCCTCGGCGGCGGACGCGCCGCCTCCGCGCAGAAGGCGTCCCGGCCGAACATGGGCACCCGCTGGGCGAGCTTCGTCGTACGACGCCCCCTGGCCGTGCTGCTCCTCGGCGTGATCGGACTCGGCGCGGCGGCGATCCCCGCGGCCTCCCTCGAACTGGGCCTGCCCGACGACGGTTCGCAGCCCACCTCCACCACCCAGCGCAGGGCCTACGACCTCCTGTCCGACGGCTTCGGCCCCGGCTTCAACGGCCCGCTGATGGTCGTGGTCGACGCGAAGGACAGCAAGACCCCCAAGGCCGACGTCACCACGGTGACCGACAAGATCAAGGCCCTCAAGGACGTCACCAGCGTCACCCCGGCGACCTTCAACAAGGACGGCGACACCGCGACGATCACCGTCGTCCCGGACTCCAAGCCGTCGTCCGTCACGACCGAGGACCTCGTCCACGGCATCCGGGACGCGGGCACACAGATCAAGACGGACACCGACTCGACGGTCCTGGTCACCGGCACCACCGCGATGAACATCGACGTCTCGCAGAAACTGAACGACGCCCTGATCCCGTACCTGATCCTGGTGGTGGGCCTGGCGTTCCTGCTCCTGATCGTGGTCTTCCGCTCGATCCTGGTCCCCCTGAAGGCGGCCCTCGGCTTCCTCCTCTCCGTCATGGCGGCGCTGGGCGCGGTCGTCGCGGTCTTCCAGTGGGGCTGGCTGTCCGGCCTGATGGGCGTCGAGGAGACCGGCCCCGTGATGTCGATGATGCCGATCTTCATGGTCGGCGTGGTCTTCGGACTGGCAATGGACTACGAGGTGTTCCTCGTGACCCGGATGCGGGAGGCCCACGTCCACGGCGAGAAGCCGAGCCAGGCGATCGTCACCGGCTTCAAGCACAGCGCCCGCGTGGTGACCGCGGCGGCCGTCATCATGATCGCCGTGTTCTCCGGCTTCATCAGCTCCAGCGAATCCATGATCAAGATGATCGGCTTCGGTCTCGCGATCGCCGTCTTCTTCGACGCGTTCGTCGTCCGCATGGCGATCGTCCCGGCCGTCCTCGCCCTGCTGGGCAACAAGGCCTGGTGGCTGCCGAAGTGGCTGAACCGGGTACTGCCCAACGTGGACGTCGAGGGCGAGGGCCTGCGCGACCTCGACTCCAAGGACTCGGATCCCGATGAGGACCGGGAGTTGGTCCGGGCCTGAGGCGGCTGCCGCGAGGCACTGAGGCACCGGACAACTGATCTGCCGCGCCACCGAGTTCGGGTGGCGCGGCAGATCGCGTCGGTGACAGGGTTACGGCCGTGACAGCACTGGATGATCTGGTGCGGCTGCTCGGCCCGTCGCCGGCGTCGCGGAAACCGTCGGCCGACGACTGGACCGAGATCGAGGCATACACCGCCTCGACACTGCCCACCGACTTCAAGACGTTTCTCGACACCTACGGCACGGGCGTGATCTGCGACGAACTCGTGGTCTTCCACCCCCGGGGCGCAGGCCCGCTCCTGGAGCGGATGCGTCAGATCCACGACAGGTTCGGCAGAAGCCGGCGCCGCAACCCGGACTTCCACCCCTTCCCCTTCCACCCGGAACCCGGCGGCCTGATCTCCTGGGGCTACGACCACTCCGGCGACGAGCACTTCTTCTGGCCCTGCGCGCCGGACCCGGACCACTGGAAGATCGTCACCCGCAGCCACGGCACGGAACCGGAGGTCTTCGACGGGCCGTTCACCGCGTTCGTCCTCGACTTCGTCGAACAACTGCGGAACCTGGACCCGCACCACGGACTCGAACCGGACGAACTGGAGTTCCTGGAGCCGGAGGACCTGGCGGAACTGGCCGAACGCGGAGAGATCGGACCGGTGGAACCGAGCTTCAAGCCGATCTGAGCCGGGCCGATGTCAGTGGGCCGGACTAGCGTGTTGAGCATGACCACACTCGCAGAACGTCCCCACACCGCACTTCTGCTGATCGACGTCCAGGTCGCCGTCGTGGCCGACGCGTACGAGCGTGACGCGGTCGTCGCCAACATCGCCGCGCTCGCCGACCGGGCACGCGAGGAAGACGTCCCGGTCATCTGGGTCCAGCACTCCGACGAGAACGTTCCGAAGGGCAGCGACGGCTGGCAGTACGTCCCCGAACTGACCCTCCGCGAACAGGAACCCCTGATCCACAAGCGCTACCCCGACTCCTTCGACGACACCACCCTGGAGGAGGTACTGGCCGCCGCACAGATCGGACGCCTGGTCGTGGCAGGCGCGTCCACCGACGCGTGCATCCGCTCCACGCTCCACAGCGCGTTCACGCGCGGCTACGACGTGACACTCGTCGGCGACGCCCACACCACGACCGACCTCAGCCAGTGGGGTGCGCCGCCGCCGGAGCAGGTCATCGCCCACACGAACCTCTACTGGAAGTACCACACCGGCCCCGGCCGCACGGCGGCAGTCGGGACGACGAAGGACGTCGTACTCACAACCTGACCTCGGCCCAGACCGTCTTGCGCGGACGCGCCCCCTCGGCCACGCCCCAACGGTCGGCCAGCGCATCCACCAACAACAGCCCCCGACCCGACTCGGACTCCGCGTCCGCCGGAGCGGATTCCGGAGCGATCCGAGGCAGCACATCACCACGCGTGTCCGTCACTTCGATACGGAGCGTCGCGGCGACCACGTACAGCGTCAGACGGAAGTCCCGCCCCGGAACGCGGCCATGAGTCACCGCGTTGGCCGCCAGCTCGGCGACGATCTGCGGCGCCCTGTCCAACGGCACTCCCCAGGACCGGAGTTGCTCCGTCGCGAGCAGCCGGGCCAGGCGGGCGCCTCGGGGAGTGGGGGACAGAAGAGCCGTGAAGTTCGGCGGGGCGACTGTTTCTTGATTCATGTCACTCAGAGTGGCTTCGTTTGCTTCCCTGGGTGAGTGATGGCGTGGGTGCGTAGCGTTACTGTCTCGGCTTTGTCCCGCACTGTCTCGGCTGTCTCGGAAGTTGTACGGGTACGGAAGCGCGGTGGAGGTGGGGCATGAACGAGGTTGCGGACGAGGCCGGTTGGGATGTCGAACCCGGCGACGAGATCGAGCCGTTGGTCCAGGCGGTGGGGCGGATGCTCAGGGTTTTCCGCGAGGCGGCGGGAATGCGGGTGGCCGACCTCGCGGTGGCGATGGGCTACGGCGAGGACATGATCCGGAAGATCGAGCGCGGGGTGCGGATTCCGAGGCCGGAGTTCCTGGACCGGGTTGATCAACTGCTGAACGCTCAGGGGAACTTGAGGGCGTTCATGGAGGACATGCAGAAGGCTCAGTACCCGAAGAAGGTGCGGGAGCTGAAGGAGATGGAAGACCGGGCGGTGGAGATGCTGCTGTACAGCAACCATCACATCCACGGCCTGCTGCAGACGCCCGAGTACGCGACGGCCATGTTCGAGAACCGGCAACCGGCGCTCTCCGCAGACGTCATAGAGCGTGAGGTCGTAGCTCGCATGGCCCGTAAGTCGGTCTTCGAGAAGGAGCCCGCCCCGGCGCTCTGCTTCATCCAGGAACAGGTGACGCTGGAACGCCCTCTTGGCGGCAAAAATGTCTTGCGCCGACAGCTCGAACACCTGCTAGATGTAGGGAGGTTGAGGAACGTCGCGTTGCAGGTCATGCCGACCAACCGAGAGGAACACGCTGGGATGCACGGCCAGATGGAGGTGCTCAAGTTCCTTGACGGCACGGCGATCGGACGTTCCGAAGGCGCGTTCAGCGGTCGCCCGGTCTCAACCCCCAGGGATCTTCGTATCCTTGAGTTGCGCTATGGGATGATCCGAGCCCAGGCTCTTCCCCCAAGAGAGTCGCTGGCCTTCATCGAGCGGGCGCTGGGAGCACTATGAGTACGCCGGAACTCCATTGGTTCAAAAGTAGCCACAGCAGTGGCCCTGATCCCGGCGACTGCGTCGAGGTGGCTACTACCCCCGCAGTGATCCGCATCCGCGACTCCAAGAACAAGCTGGGTGCACAGCTCGCTCTCTCCGCTCCCGTTTGGGGCGAGTTCGTCGCGTACGTTTCGAAGTGAGCGTTGGGCCACTCGCTTCTTTGTCAGTGTCGTGCTTCCACGGCCCGAGTAAAGGGCGCTCCCTGCGGTCGCGTCGCCTGCGGCGATGACCCTCCGGGCCACCCTTGACTCGGTCCGCTCCAGCCCGTTTTAGAAGCGAGCGAGCGGCCCGGGGAGAGCAATGGGGGCCGAGGTACGCCAATCCCTTGCCTGTACTGCGTTGCTGGCCGGTGTGGTGGGGCGCGTCAGCGTCTCGCCTGCACGCCGGGCCGGCTTAGCGGCCACCCGCCGGTGGGGGGAGGAGGCCCGGGGGGTGGGGTGGGTGCCGTAGAAGTGTGTCACTTCCAGGGAAAGTGACACACTTTTTTGGGACCCCTACCTCCCCCTCCCTCTCTCCCCTCCCGCCCTCGGGGATCCAGCCACTCGCCGTTGGCCGCTGAGCCG
>NZ_JAWOAI010000165.1:0-18596 GCF_033194735.1 Streptomyces sp. W16 | reverse complement strand
GGCGCGGGCCCGTGGCTGGCCTCGTTGCCCGACGCCGCCTGGGAGTTGGTGCCCCCGGTTCGCCGCGCAGCCGCCGCCCTCGACTGGCACCCGGAGCACGGCGACCGCTGCCAGCACCTCGTCTTCACGTCCCCCGGCCTCGACCGCGACGGCCTCGAACGGCTCCTGGATCACTGCCTGTTGACCGACCCCGAGTACGCCGCCGGCCGTGCCGCCTGGAAACGCCTCCCGCCCGCCTTCGACACCCTCCTGGAGATCTGACCGTGCCCCGCAAGCCCGAGCGCAAGCCGGCCAAGTCCCGCCGCAATCCCCTGGACGCGGCCGGAGTGACGTACATCGACTACAAGGACACCGACCTGCTGCGGAAGTTCGTCTCCGACCGCGGCAAGATCCGCAGCCGCCGGGTCACCGGCGTGAGTGCGCAGCAGCAAAGGCAGTTGGCGGCTGCGATCAAGAACGCCCGGGAGATGGCATTGTTGCCCTACTCGACCCGATAGCCGTCCCCCTCCCGGAACACAAGGGCCCCGGTACGCGTCTTCACTAGTACATGTCCTGCGAGGACCGGGGCAGACGCTGGAACGGCATCGGTAAAGCAGTCGTCAAAGCTGTAACCGGAGGACCACCCCCCGTGCACGTGCATCTGCTCATGCATCTGCACATGAACAGGGCTATGATCCGGAACAGTTGACTACTGCATCAATGGCCACACCAGCCAGTGCACAACCGGGAGCGACCTGTGGACCACCGCGTTGACAGCGTGTACTTGGGGTACGACGTGTACAACGGCATGGCTGCCACGCAGCTGGACGGAGTGGCCTGGCAGAAGAGCAGGCACAGCAACTCGCAGGGCTCCTGCGTGGAGTTCGCGCGGCTGCCCGGCGGCGACGTCGCGGTGCGCAACTCGCGCTTCCCGGACGGTCCCGCGCTCGTCTACACGCGCGCCGAGATCGAGGCGATGCTCCTGGGCATCAAGGACGGCGAGTTCGACCACCTGATAGCGGGATAGCGGTCACCGCAGGACACCGGGACGACAACGCGCGTAGAACCGCGGCGCCAAAAAGCGCCGCGGTTCTCACGTGTCGTCGCGCAGACAGTCGGGGTGCAGCCGGAACAGTGCCCAGACCACCTTGCCGCTGAGCGTGCCCGCCAGCGGGTGCCAGCCCCAGCCGTCGCTGAACGAGTCGACGAGGAACAGGCCGCGGCCGGACTCCGCCGAGAAGTCCTCCGACTCGCAGGCGACGGGACTGTCGTGACTGGGGTCGCGCACCGCGCACACCAGCCGCTCGGTCCACCGCATCAGATGCAGCCGCACGGGCGGTCCCTGCTCCGGGACGCGCGGGGTGTTGGCCGGCAGTGCGTGCCGCAGCGCGTTGGTGACCAGTTCGGAGACCACCAGGCAGACGTCGTCGAAACGGTCGCCTATGTCCCACTGGTCGAGCGTGCGACGAGTGAACTGCCGTGCCTCGCGCACCGCTTCGTAGCGGGCGGGCAGAGAACACGATGCGGCGCTGGACACAGCCGACGGGTCCAGCGGCGGAAGGCCCTGCCGTAACGGCTCGAGCATGGTCGATCCATTCGTCCCCATGCGAGGCACTCCCGGGAATTCGCGGTCGTTGCGATGCAGCGGTGGCGCGAGACCATGGTTTCGGATGCGTAGGGCAGATGCAAGGGCAGATGCACGTGCAGCTGACCGAATTGGACCCTCCCGTACCGCTTGTTAGCCATTTTTTCCGCCAACTTCACGCCGTTCTCGCGCTCCGACCTTGCTTCTTCCTGACGTCTTCCTGACAACTTCCTGTGAACGGGCGCCTCTTCTTTCCATTTCTGTAACCGAACGAGTACTGCTCGAAGTGTTTTAGTGGCAGACTTCGGCCCTTGAAGACGGTTGGGGAGGCTGACGAACGTGAGCGCGGGAGAGCCCGGATCGGTGGTGCGGCGGATGCTGCTCGGCTCGCAACTCAGGCGACTGCGGGAAGCACGTGGGATCACTCGCGAGGCCGCGGGGTATTCGATCCGTGCCTCCGAATCCAAGATCAGTCGCATGGAGCTGGGGCGAGTGAGCTTCAAGACCCGGGATGTAGAGGACCTGTTGACGCTGTACGGCATCACGGACGAGGCGGAGCGCATCTCACTCCTCTCCCTCGCGAAGGAGGCCAACGTAGCGGGCTGGTGGCACAGTTACTCGGACGTCCTGCCCAGTTGGTTCCCCACCTATGTGGGCCTGGAGGGCGCCGCCTCGCTCATCCGCGCCTACGAGGTGCAGTTCGTGCACGGACTGCTGCAGACCGAGGCGTACGCCCGCGCGGTCGTCCGGCGCGGCATGAAGGGCGCGAGCGAGGCCGACGTGGAGCGGCGGGTGGCGCTGCGCCTGGAGCGGCAGAAGTACCTGGTGAACGAGAACGCCCCGGACTTCCACATCGTCCTGGACGAGGCCGCCCTGCGCCGCCCCTACGGTGACCGCGAGGTGATGCGCGGTCAGCTCCAGCACCTGATCGACGTCTCTGAACACCCCAACGTCCGGCTGCAGATCATGCCGTTCGGCTTCGGCGGCCACTCCGGCGAGTCCGGCGCCTTCACGATCCTCTCCTTCCCGGAGTCCGACCTCTCCGACGTGGTCTACCTGGAGCAGCTCACCAGCGCGCTGTACCTCGACAAGGCCGAGGACGTCGGCCAGTACGAGAAGGCGCTGAAGGAGCTCCAGCAGGACAGTCCGGGCCCGGACGAGAGCCGGGATCTTCTCCGGGGACTCCTTCAACTCTCTTGAAACACAAGTACGATGACGTGTGATCAGACCGTGATGATCGATGATCGGGTCTGCTGTTGATCGTGTCTGCTAGCGATTGAGGGATCACACATGTCGTCCTACTTCACCGACCTGGCTCAGCAGTACATCGACGGTGAGTGGCGCCCGGGCACCGGCTCCTGGGACATCATCGACTTCAACCCGTACGACGGCGAGAAGCTCGCGTCGATCACGATAGCCACGGTCGACGAGGTCGACGAGGCGTACAAAGCCGCCGCCCGTGCCCAGAAGACGTGGGCCGCGACCAACCCCTACACCCGCCGCGCCGTGTTCGAGAAGGCCCTGCGGATCATCGAGGACCGCGAGCAGGAGATCGCCGAGGTGATCGTCGCCGAACTCGGCGGCACGTTCCTGAAGGCCGGCTTCGAACTGCACCTCGTCAAGGAGTTCCTGCGCGAGGCGATCCAGCTCGCGCTGCGCCCCCAGGGCCGGATTCTCCCCTCGCCGGTCGACGGCAAGGAGAACCGCGTCTACAGCGTCCCGGTGGGCGTGGTCGGCGTGATCAGCCCCTTCAACTTCCCGCTCCTGCTCTCCCTCAAGTCGGTTGCTCCCGCACTGGCGTTGGGCAACGGCGTGGTCCTCAAGCCGCACCAGAACACCCCGATCGTCGGCGGCTCCCTGGTCGCGAAGATCTTCGAGGACGCCGGTCTGCCCGGCGGTCTGCTCAACGTCGTCATCACCGACATCGCGGAGATCGGCGACGCGTTCATCGAGCACCCGATCCCGAAGGTCATCTCCTTCACCGGCTCCGACAAGGTCGGCCGCCACGTCGCGACCGTCTGCGCCTCGCAGTTCAAGCGCTCGGTGCTCGAACTCGGCGGCAACAGCGCCCTCGTGGTCCTGGACGACGCCGACATCGACTACGCGGTCGACGCGGCGGTCTTCAGCCGCTACGTCCACCAGGGCCAGGTCTGCATGGCCGCGAACCGTGTCCTGGTCGACCGCTCGATCGCCCCCGAGTTCACCGAGAAGTTCGTCGCCAAGGTCAAGTCCCTCAAGGTCGGCGACCCGCGCGACCCGCAGACCGTGATCGGCCCGGTCATCAACTCCTCGCAGGCGGACGCCCTTTCGGGTGTCGTCGAGCAGGCGATCGCGGAAGGCGCGACGGCCCTGGTCCACGGCACGACCACCGACAACCTGGTCGCGCCCTCGGTCCTCACGGGCCTCCCCGCCGACTCGGAGCTGCTCCGCCAGGAGGTCTTCGGCCCGGTCGCCTTCCTCATCCCGTTCGACGGCGAGGAGGAGGCGGTGAGCATCGTCAACGACACGCCCTACGGCCTCAGCGGCGCCGTCCACACCGGCGACATCGAGCGGGGCGTCAACTTCGCCAAGCAGATCGACACCGGCATGTTCCACGTCAACGACGGCACCGTGCACGACGAGCCGATCGTCCCCTTCGGCGGCGAGAAGTCCTCCGGCCTCGGCCGCCTCAACGGCGAGTCGATGCTGGACGCGTTCACCACCCTGAAGTGGATCTCGGTGCAGCACGGGCGGAGCGGGTTCCCGTTCTAGAACATGTACTTCCGGCGGGCCATTGAGGACAGAACCTGACCTCGATGGCCCGTAGCTTCGTCGGTGTCGGGCAGGGAGACGGGCTCCCCGCCGGCACCGGCGAAAGGCGAAGGCCATGGTCACGCACGTAGCGGCAGAGGCGCGGGGCGACGAGCGCGGGGCGCTGCTCGCGTTCGTCGAGGAGCAGCGCGGCGGCATCCGCAGGGCGCTGCTCGGGCTGACCGAGGAGCAGGCCGCGAGCAAGCCCAGCGCGAGCGAACTCTCCCTCTCCGGGCTGCTCAAGCACGTCGTCGAGGTCGAGCAGAGCTGGATCGCCCGGGCCAAGCAGGAACCGCCGGCCATCCAGCGCGACGAGACCAACTGGCACGAGACGTTCCAGCTGGTCGACGGGGAGACCGTCGAATCCCAGCTCGCCCACTGGGAGAAGGTCGCCGCCGAGACCGAGGCGTACATCCGCTCGGTGCCGAGCCTCGACGACACCTTCCCGGTCCCGAGCGACCCCTGGTTCCCGCCGGAGGGCCGGGTCTCCATGCGCTGGCTCTGCCTGCACCTGATCCGCGAGACCGCCCGGCACGCCGGCCACGCCGACATCATCCGCGAGTCCCTCGACGGCGCCACCGCGTTCGAGCTGGTCGCGAAGGAGCGGGGCAGCACCTGGGGCTGACCTGCCGGGTCCTACGCTGGGCCCATGTCAGCGATCCGTCTCCTCGTGCTCGGCGCGGTCCGCCAGCACGGGCGGGCCCACGGCTACCAGGTGCGCAACGACCTCGAATACTGGGGCGCCCACGAGTGGTCCAACGCCAAGCCCGGCTCGATCTACCACGCGCTCAAGCAACTGGCCAAGCAGGGCCTCCTGCACGCCCACGAAGTCGCGCCGTCCACGGCCGGGGGCCCGCCCCGGACGGAGTACGAGATCACCGACTGGGGCACCGAGGAGTTCTTCCGGCTGCTGCGCGAGGCCCTGACGTCGTACGACCAGCAGATGGACGTCAAATCCGCCGCCATCGGCTTCGTCGTCGAGCTGCCGAGGGCCGAGGCGGTGGCGCTGCTGAGGGAGCGCACCCGGGGCATCGACGGATGGCGGGCCTCGGTCACCGAGCACTACATCCCCGAGGACGGGCCCGAACAGCTGGGCCACATCGGCGAGATCATGAACCTCTGGATCCACACGGCCGATGCCGAGGCCGCGTGGACCCAGGGGTTGATCGACCGCATCGAAGGCGGGGCGTACACCTTCGCGGGGGAGGGTGAGTTGTTCGTCGGGGTCCTGAAGGACGGCGAGGAGAACCCGTACGCGACGGGGGAGCGGCATCCCGGGGACGCTCGCTAATCAAGTTTGACTAATGCGATCGACGGCGCTACCTTCGAGACCTTCGAGCAAGTAGTCAAACTTGACTAGCAAGGGAGTGCTCAAGTGGCCGACACGGCGATCACCGTCGAGGACGCACACAAGACGTACGGCGGCAAGAAGACCAAGGACGCGAAGGAGGCGAAGGGAGCCAAGAAGGCGCTCGACGGGCTCGATCTCCAGGTGGCGCGCGGCACCGTGCACGGCGTGCTCGGTCCCAACGGCGCGGGCAAGACCACCCTGGTCCGCATCCTGTCCACCCTGCTGCGACCCGACTCCGGCCGCGTCGAGGTGGCCGGCCACGACGTGCTCACCGAAGCCCGCGCGGTCCGCTTCCGCATCGGGCTGCTCGGCCAGCACGCGGCTCTGGACGAGGAGTTGGGCGGCCGGCAGAACCTGGAGTTGTTCGCCCGTCTCCACCACCTCGGCGCCCGCCACGCGCGCGTGCGCGCCGACGAACTCCTGGAGCGCTTCGACCTCGCCGACACCGGCCGCAAACCCGTCCGCGCCTACAGCGGAGGCATGCGCCGCCGCCTCGACCTCGCCGCCTCGCTCGTCACCGACCCGGAGATCCTCTTCCTGGACGAGCCGACGACCGGCCTCGACCCGCGCGGCCGTGCCGAGGTGTGGACGGCGGTCCGCTCCCTGGTCGGCGGCGGTACGACGGTCCTGCTCACCACCCAGTACCTGGAGGAGGCCGACCAACTCGCCGCCCGTATCTCGGTGGTCGACCAGGGCCGGGTCATTGCCGACGGCACCCCGGACGAGCTGAAGTCCCGCACGGGCGGCGACCGTATCGACGTCGTCCTGCGCGACGCGGGTCAACTGGGCGCCGCCGTCGCCCTGTTGCCGCTTCCCGCGGCCGACATCCGGGTCGACGCGGACCGCCGGCTGCTCAGCGCCCCGGTCACCGACCGGATGACGGCGCTCTCCGGAGTCGTACGGGCGCTGGAGGAGGCCGGGATCGACGCCGAGGACGTGGCGCTGCGGCGGCCGACCCTGGACGAGGTGTTCCTGCATCTCACGGGAGCGGGAGCGGGAGCGGGAGCCGAAGACGACGACCGTGCGAACGTGAAGGAGGCCGTGTGAGCGCCTACGCCCTTACCGATTCCTGGACCATGACCCGGCGTGAACTCGCCCACTGGGCACGGCAGCCCGTGCAGGTCGTGGTGAGTCTCGTTTTTCCGGTGATGCTGCTGCTGATGTTCGGCTACCTGATCGGTGGTGGTCGGGCGGTCGAGGGTGCCTACGTCGACTACCTGGTTCCCGGGATGCTCGCGTTGACCATGGCCTTCGGGCTGGAGGGCACGATGGTCGCCGTCACCCAGGACCTCAACAAAGGGGTGATCGACCGCTTCCGGTCGATGCCGATGGCCGACGAAGCGGTGCTGGTGGGGCGTTCGGCCGCGGACATGCTTCAGTCGGCGATCGGGCTGGTCGTGCTGATCGGGGTCGGGCTCGGGCTCGGCTGGCGTCCGCATGCCGGGCCCGGTGAATTCCTGGGTGCCGTGGGGCTGTTGCTGCTGTTTCGGTTCGCCATGCTGTGGGTCGGGATCCAGCTGGCGCTGGTGGCGGGGCGGCCCGAGATGGTGCAGGCCGTGCAGATCCTCGTGTGGCCGGTCGGGTTCCTGTCCAACGCGCTTGCCACGCCTGCCGCCATGCCGGACTGGCTGGGCACGGTCGTGCAGTGGAATCCGATGTCCCAGACCGCTACGGCCGTGCGTGAACTCTTCGGCGGTCCGGGTGGGGAAGCGGGGCACGTCTGGGCGGCCGTGGCCTGGCCGTTGGGGCTGCTCGTGGTGTTCTTTCCGCTTGCGGTACGGCGGTTTCGGAGGCTTGGGGGCTGAGTCGTCGCCCGGGTGCGGGCGCGGTGGGTGGTTCGCCTGTTGTTCGTGGTGGGTCGGTGCCGCGTCGGGGGGTGTCCGTCCTCGGAACGGCGCGGAATCGGTCGGTCGAGAGAGCGAGGGTGTTGACGCGCCAACCGCTGCGGGCGGACACCCCCCGACACGGCACCTTCGCGCCGTACGCGGGTGGCGAGCCCTCGCGGCCTTGCCTCAGTGGTGGAAGCCTGTTGCCGCTCCCTTGTCGCGGGTCAGGGGGTACGGCTGGTTCCGTAGCTGTGGGAGCAGGAGTGTCAGGTCGTCCAGGAAGAGTTCTGCCAGGTCCGCCGAGAAGCCGTTGCGGCAGACGATTCGGAGGACGGAGAGGTCCTCGCGGTTCGCCGGGAAGGTGTACGCGGGGACCAGCCAGCCGCGCTCCCGTAGGCGGCGGGAGACGTCGAATACGTCGTAGGCCTGGACGTTCGGGGCTGTGGTGAAGGCGAAGACCGGCAACTCGTCGCCCCGGGTGAGGAGTTTGAAGTCGCCGAGGGCCTCGATGCGGTTGGCCAGGGCGCGGGCCACGTCTCGGGTGGACTGCTGTACGGCGCGGTAGCCCTCTCGGCCCAGGCGTAGGAACGTGTAGTACTGGGCGACTACTTGGGCGCCGGGGCGGGAGAAGTTGAGGGCGAAGGTGGGCATGTCGCCGCCCAAGTAGTTGACGCGGAAGACGAGTTCCTCGGGGAGGGCCTCCTTGTCGCGCCACAGGGCCCAGCCGACGCCCGGGTAGACCAGGCCGTACTTGTGCCCTGAGGTGTTGATCGAGGCCACGCGCGGGAGGCGGAAGTCCCAGATCAGGTCCTGGTCCAGGAAGGGCGCGACCATGGCGCCGGACGCGCCGTCCACGTGGACCGGGATGTCGAGGCCCGTGCGCTCCTGGAGTGAGTCGAGGGCGGCGCACAGGTCGGCGATCGGCTCGTAGGAACCGTCGAAGGTGGAGCCCAGGATGCCTACGACGCCGATCGTGTTCTCGTCGCACAGCTCGGCGGCTGCCTGCGGGTCGAGGTGGAAACGGTCGCCCTCCATGGGGACTTGGCGGGCCTCGACCTCCCAGAAGTTGCAGAACTTCTCCCAGCAGACCTGGACGTTGACACCCATCACCAGGTTCGGGCGGGCGGCCGGATAGCGGTCCTTGTTGCGCTGCATCCAGCGGCGTTTGAGGGCCATGCCGGCGAGCATGCAGGCCTCGCTGGAGCCGGTCGTCGAGCAGCCGACCGCGGCTGAGGGGTCCGGTGCGTTCCACAGGTCCGCGAGCATTGCCACGCAGCGTTTCTCCAGCTCCGCGGTGCGTGGGTACTCGTCCTTGTCGATCATGTTCTTGTCCCGGCACTCCGCCATCAGGACGCCGGCTTCCGGCTCCATCCAGGTGGTGACGAAAGTCGCCAGGTTGAGGCGGGAGTTGCCGTCCAGCATCAGCTCGTCGTGCACGAGCTGAGCCGCCGTCATCGGGGGGAGTGGTGCGTCCGGGAGCCGGTGCTTGGGCGGCGCCTCGGTCATGCCGCCGACCGGATTGGCCTCCCCGTAGAAGGGGTTCACCGACATGGGGCGTTCGTCGGGCTGCTCGGGACCTTGGTGCAACGGCATGCGCGTGCCTCCTGCGGAAAGAATCAAAAGGATCAACGGGTGTCAGCGGACCGGAGTTCCGTCCGCGAGCAACTGCATCTGCGGTCGTCCGGTCACCAGCAGCCAGGCCGGCAGCGAGGAGATGCAGAGCAGGGCGAGGATCGCCGGTGAGGCCACCAGGACGGCGGCCGTGAACAGGCTCACCCAGCCCTGCCGGGTGATCGCGAGGAGCATGCCCAGGACGCCCGCCGCGACCCCCAGCGCAGGATGCACCGCCGGCACGAGCGCGTGGGCGAACAGACCGAAGGCCGCGCCGATGAACACCGACGGGAAGATCCGCCCGCCCCGGAAGCCGCAGGACGCGGCGACCACCAGCGCGGCCAGCTTCACCACCGTCATCGTCGCGAACTGCCCGGCCGACCAGCCCTCGGGATCGGCCGCCAGCGCCCCGACCTCGTCCAGGCCCTTGAAGAGCGTCAGATGGCCGCCCACGGCCGCCAGAAGGCCCAGGACCAGTCCACCGGCCGGAAGCGCCAGCATGGGGTGCCTGAGCCGGGAGAAGGCGCCATGGGCGTACGGGAAGAGGTGGACCGCGGCCATTCCGAGCAGTGCGGCCAGCGGCGCCAGCACCAGGACCGCGAGCAGATCGCCCCAGCCGGGGCGGCCGAACGCGGGCAGGTGCAGGTCGAAGGTCGGATGGGCCACCAGAGTGGTCGTCATGGCGCCCGCACCGGCCGCGGCGAGCGGCGCGAACACGTTGTCCCACAGAGCGCCCTTGGTCTGGCGTTTGGCCAGCGCCTCCGAGATGAGCAGCGCCGCCGCGACCGGCGTCCCGAACAGCGCCCCGATCGTCGCCGACTCGGCCAGCGCCCCCCACACCCCGCCCGGCACCCGGGGCGCCAGCCTTCGCCCCGCCCACAGCGCGAGCCCCACGTTCACGGCGATGATCGGGTTCTCCGGCCCGAGGCTCGGGCCGCCCGCGAGCATCAGGGCGGTCGCCAGCACCAGCCCCGGCAGCACCACGGGCGGCAGGGGTACGGCCTCCAGTCCCGTGGTGGCCGGATCGGGACCGGCGTGCCCGGGGACCTTCCACACCACCAGCCCGACCACGATGCCGGTCGCGGTGAGCATGACGAGCATCCACAGCACCGAGTACCGGCCGATGCCGAGCGCGTCGGGCAGGTTCTTCCACAGCACGTGCTGGAGCCGTTCCGCCGCCTCGCTCACCCCGAGGAAGAGCAGACTCGCGAGCACGCCCACGACCAGGGCGGGGACGATCAACGGCAGCAGGGTGCGCGCCGGGGTCGTAGGGGCAACGAGTGCCTGTTGCGCGCTGTCCTGGGCCACGCGCTCACCATAAGCGGGCAAAACGGACCCAACATCTTGGGAACGCAAGGGCTTGTCGGGGCTTGCACCTCACGTGACGTGAGGCCTCAACGTGGGGTGCGGACACAGAAGGGAGCGGAAGTGAGCCACTCCGTAGGACAGGACTCCTACTCCGTGGGACAGGTCGCCGGATTCGCCGGGGTCACCGTGCGCACGCTGCACCACTACGACGACATCGGCCTGCTCGTCCCGAGCGAGCGCAGCCACGCGGGCCATCGGCGCTACGGCGACGCGGACCTCGACCGGCTGCAACAGATCCTGTTCTACCGGGAACTCGGCTTCCCGCTCGACGAGGTCGCGGCCCTGCTCGACGACCCGGAGACGGACCCGCGCGCACATCTGCGCCGGCAGCACGAGCTGCTGACCGCCCGGATCGAGAAGCTGCGGAAGATGGCCGAGGCCGTGGAACACGCCATGGAGGCACGCACGATGGGAATCAACCTCACCCCCGAGGAACGCTTCGAGGTCTTCGGAGACAAGGACCCCGAGCAGTACGCCGAAGAGGCCGAACAGCGCTGGGGCGGCACCGAGGCCTACGCCGAGTCGCAGCGCCGGGCCGCCCGCTACACCAAGGCCGACTGGAAACGCCTCCAGGCCGAGGTCGACGACTGGAGCGAGCGCTACGCCACCCTGGTGAGCACCGGCCGACCACCCACCTCCGAGGAGGCCGTGGACCTGGCCGAGGAACACCGCCTGCACATCGACCGCTGGTTCTACGAGTGCTCCTACGAGATGCACGTCTGCCTCGCCGGCATGTACGTCTCCGACGAGCGCTTCAAGGCGTTCTACGACTCCATGGCCCCGGGCCTCGCCGAACACCTCAGGGACGCGATCCTGGCGAACGCGTCCCGGCACACCTCCTCCTAGGAGCCGCGCTACTCCTTGGCCAGCACCACCGCCGTCCCGTAGGCGCACACCTCGGTGCCCGCGTCCGCGGCCTCGGTGACGTCGAAGCGGAACGCCAGCACGCCGTTCGCCCCACGCGCGCGTGCCTGTTCCACGAGCCGCTCCATGGCCTGGTTGCGGGTCGCCACGAGGGTCTTGGTGAACCCCTTGAGCTCACCGCCGACGAGCGACTTCAGACCGGCTCCGATCTGGCTGCCGAGATGCCGTGAGCGCACGGTCAGCCCGAACACCTCGCCGATCACCTTCTCGACCCGGTAGCCGGGGGCGTCGTTCGTCGTCACGACCAGCACGTCGGCCTGCGGCCCCTGGCCGCCGCCGTATTCTTCGATGTCCATGCGGTCATCGTGGCCCACGGCTCACAGCTTTGTCCTACGCGGCCCACAGTGCATCCTGGAGTCACCGGTGGAACCTGGGGCGGACACATCGCGTTGATAGCTTTGTGCGGCTGTACCTGGACGCTGGCACCTCCCTCCACCCCTCAGGAGCCCGGAACCGTGATGACGCTCGCCCTCGGCCCGAGCTGGCTCGACCCGAACACCACGCTCGACCGGTTCGGGATCTGGGGCCTCCTGCTCGTGGTCTTCGCGGAGTCCGGCCTGCTCATCGGGTTCTTCCTGCCGGGTGACTCCCTGCTGTTCACCTGCGGCCTGCTGATCACCGCGGGCACGTTCGACTTCCCCCTGTGGGCAGCCGTCGCGCTGATCTGCGTCGCCGCGATCCTCGGCGACCAGGCGGGCTACGTCTTCGGCAAGAAGGTCGGCCCCTCGCTCTTCAACCGCCCGGACTCACGCCTCTTCAAGCAGGAGAACGTGGTCAAGGCGCACGAGTTCTTCGAGAAGTACGGCCCCAAGTCCCTGGTCCTGGCCCGCTTCGTGCCCATCGTGCGCACGTTCACGCCGATCGTCGCCGGCGTCAGCGGCATGAAGTACCGCTCGTTCCTGACGTTCAACATCATCGGCGGCGTCCTGTGGGGCGCGGGCGTGACCCTGCTGGGTTCCTGGCTCGGCAACATCGACTTCGTCCACAAGAACATCGAAGCGATCCTCATCCTGATCGTCTTCGTCTCGGTCGTCCCGATCATCATCGAGTTCCTGCGCGCCCGCTCCAAGGCCAAGAAGCAGCCCCAGGGCCCCACCGAGCAGCCTGCCGACCCGGCCGCGACCCAGCCGTTCCCGGTGATCATGGATGACTCGACCACTCAACTCCGCCGCATCGACGAGCCGCAGCAGTACGACCAGAACAACGGCTACGACCAGTACTACGCCCAGCCCCAACAGCAGCAGACGTACCAACAGCAGCCCTACGGCAACCAGCAGTACGGAAACCAGCAGTACCCGCCGTACGACAACCAGGGCCAGGGCTATCAGCAGAGCTAGCTGCAACGCGCCCCAAAGGGGCGCGGGGAACTGCGCGACCAGCCACACGCGACCCGCACTCGCCGACGCACAACGCATCCCGAGCTACTGGGCGCTCAGAACCCCCGGGTCCGCTTGGCAGCCCGCCGGGCCCCCGCCGAAGCCCCCGGAACCCGCAAGAACAACCGCGAGATCTCCGACCCCAGATTGACCCCGATGGCGATGGCCATGGCGAGAGACGCCGCCGTGGCCAACGACACCAGCCCCTTGTCGACCTCGTTCTGAGCGATCGCCAACAGCCCGAAATACGTGGCCGACCCTGGCAGCAGGGGCCCGATCGCCGCGGTCGTGTACGGCAGCGCCGACGCGAACCGGTACCGGGACAGCAACTGCCCGAACAGCCCGACCAACCCCGCCGCAACGGCCGTAGAGGCAACCGGCGAGATCCCGGCGACGTAGTGCATCGCCCCGTACACCGACCAGGCGACACCCCCGTTGAGGGACACGAGCAGCACGGTGGATCGTTCCTGCTGGAGCAGGACGGCGAAGGTCAGCGACAGCAGGACGGACGCGGCGATCTGCCACAGGGGCCGCTCGGAGTTGCCCAGGGCCACGTCCGGGTTGAGCTGGGCGTCGAACTTCACGCCGAAGTACAGGACGGTCAGCACGCCGGCCACGATGCCGACGAAGAAGTACATGACTTCCAGGAGCCGTGCCGCCGCGGTGATGTAGAAGCCGGTCAGCCCGTCCTGTACGCCCGCCACCAGCGCCCGCCCGGGCAGCAGCGCGAACAGCCCACCGGTGATGACCGCGGAGGCCTTCACATCGACGTCGGCGACCGTGAGCGCCACCCCTATCGCGGCGGGCGGCATCGCGGCGACCGTGAACTGGTAGAACTCCGGCAGCCCGCGCCCCGCGCACAGCCACGCCAGCCGGTCGCCGAGCATCGCGCCGAGCGCGGCGGCGAAGAACACGATGACGTCACCGCCGACGAGTACGGAGGCGGCACCGGCGAGCAGCCCGCTGGCACCGGTCAGCACCCACCCGGGGTACGGGTGCCGGTTGCGTCGCATCTCCGCGAGCCGCCGGTAGGCGTCCTCCAAGGAGAGTGCGGTTTCCGGGTCGCTGAGGTCCTGGACCAGCCGGAACACGGCAGCGAGCCGCGTGTAGTCGGTGCCCCGGCGGCGCACGGTCCGCGACGCCGTCACCGGATCGTCGACCAGGGAGGGCTGATAAGAGATCGACAGCAGCGTGAAGGTGACGGTCGGCTCGCAGCGGTCGAGGCCGTAGGACCGGCAGACCGCGAACATCGCCGCCTCGACGTCCTCCGCGCCCTCCCCGCCCGCGAGCAGCAACTCGCCGATGCGGAGCGTCAGATCGAGCACGCGCGGTACGGCGGGGCCGCTGTCGTCCGGCTTCTGCACCGGCTCCGGCGCGGGCCGCTCGGTCACCGGCATCCGCAGCATCGTGCGCATCCGGTCCTGCCAGGGCACGTCCTTGGTGAGGCTGACGAGAGGGATGCCGGTCGGCGGCGTGAAGGCGGGTGGCGCCTCTCTGGCGCTGTAGGTGCTGGGCGGACTGAACGCCGAGCCCTCGGACTCGTCGACGGCCGGCGCCGTCACGTCCAGCCCGTGCGGAACGGCGAACTCGGACGTCGTAGACGACTCCCCGTCAGCGGCCGAGACGCCCGGGGGAGCCGTGAACGCGCTCCTGACCTCGTCCGACTGAGGCTTGCGGTCCTCCGCTTCCGTCACTCCGTAGCACTCCCTGTACGACACCTCCAGTGATCCTCAGTATGCGCACAGACATGGAAACGGGCCGCACGCGTGCGTGCGGCCCGTTTCCATGGCAGGGGGCTCAGTGGCCGCCCTGCTCCTTCAGTCGCTTGTACGAGCGCTCGATCTCCGCCTCGGCGTCCACGCGGCCGACCCAGTTGGCACCCTCGACCGACTTGCCGGGCTCCAGGTCCTTGTAGACCTCGAAGAAGTGCTGGATCTCCAGGCGGTCGAACTCCGACACGTGGTGGATGTCACGCAGGTGCTCCACACGCGGGTCGGACGCCGGGACGCACAGCAGCTTGTCGTCGCCGCCGGCCTCGTCGGTCATCCGGAACATGCCGATCGCGCGGCACTTGATGAGGCAGCCGGGGAAGGTCGGCTCCTCCAGGATGACCAGCGCGTCCAGCGGGTCGCCGTCCTCGCCGAGAGTGTTCTCGACGAAGCCGTAGTCGGCCGGGTAACTGGTCGAGGTGAAGAGTCGACGGTCCAGGCGGATCCGACCGGTCTCGTGGTCCACCTCGTACTTGTTCCGCGAACCCTTCGGGATCTCGATCGTGACGTCGAACTCCACCGGTGGCTCCTCCATGATCAGCACATAGTTCTGGTGGTTAAGTGTCCCTCACGCAGGTGTGTGATCGCGAAAGGGGCTGGTGGTCGTGCCGGAGCTGAGGCCTTGGCAGGCCGCGAGACCGCATGTGGCGCGGGTCGCGCGAGCCGTCCGGCCCCGTCTCAAGCGGGCCGCACAATCCGTGAAACCGCAGGTCACACGGGTCAGTCAAGCTGTGAGACCGCAGGTCGCACGGATCAGCCAGGCCGTGAAACCCCAGGTCACGCGACTCACTGACGCCGTGTCACCGCAGGTCGCCCGGCTCGTCCGAACCGTGTCACCGCAGGTCGCGAAGTTGCCGCGGCCCGACAGGACCTGGCGGTTCACGGCCGTCGCCACCACCGCAGGGATGGCGCTGGCCGCCGTGGTGGTGACCGCCGCCGGTCCCTGGGACTCGTCCGGTCAGCGTACGGCCGAGCGGGACCACGCAGTCGCACAGGAACGTTCAGGTGGCGTAGATCACGGCCGTAATTCCGATACGTCCGCCAAGGCGCCCCGGCCCGCGCCCAGCGCCGCATCCGTCCTGGTCGGCCTCGGCGGCTCCGCCGACACGGTGAAGTCGGCGCCGACCGGCACGGCCCTCGCGGACGTCCTGAACCCCCTCCTGGACAACGCGGCGCTCGGCACCCGCCACACGGCCGCCGTAGTGGACGTGTCGACGGGAAAGCGCCTCTACGGAGTGGGCGCGGACGACGCGCTGACCCCGGCCTCGACCACGAAGATCGCCACCGCCGTGGCCGCGCTCTCCGCGATCGGCGCCGACCACCGCTTCACCACCCGCACCGCCCTGGAGCCCGACACCAAGGAACTCGTCCTGGTCGGCGGCGGCGACCCCACCCTGACCGCCCACAAGGACGCCGAGGGCTGGGCCGGCCTGCGCACCCTGGCCGACGACACGGCCGTGGCCCTGAAGAAGCGCGGCGTGCACGAGGTGACGCTGTCGTACGACACGACCCTGTACGCGGGTGCCGAACTCCACCCGATCGGGGTCAACGAGAACCTCGCCCCGGTCAGCGCCCTGACGGCCGACGAGGGCCGTACCGACGACTCGTCCAGCGGTCCGGTGCTGCGCGTGACGGACCCGGCGGCGGACGCGGCGAAGAAGTTCGCGGGTTTCCTGGAGGAAAACGGCATCAAGACGACATCCCCCGGCCCCTCGAAGGCGACCGCCCGCGCGGACACCCTCGCCACAGTCTCCTCACCCCCGCTGTCCGACATCGTCGAACGGATGCTGACCAACAGCGACAACGACATCGCGGAGGCGCTGGCCCGTCAGACCGCCGTCGCGACGGGCAGGCGGGCCGACTTCGACGGGGGCGCCGCCGCGATCGACGCCCAGCTGACGAAGCTCCAACTCCCGGTCAAGGGCGCCGTGTTCAACGACGGCAGCGGCCTAGACCGTGACGACCGCCTCACCGCCGACCTCCTGACCGCCCTCCTGGTCAAGGCCGGCTCCCCGGCCCACCCCGAACTCCGCCCGGTCCTCACCGGCCTTCCCATCGCCGCTTTCACCGGCACCCTGACGACCCGCTACACGGACGCCACGGGCGCGGCGGGGGTGGTGCGGGCCAAGACGGGCACCCTCACGGGCGTCAACACGCTGGCGGGCACGGTCGTCGACAAGGACGGCCAACTCCTGGCCTTCGCCTTCCTGACGTCCAACACGACGAACGCGCTGGAGGCCCAGGCGGCCCTGGACCACACGGCGACGGCGTTGGCGGCCTGCGGCTGCAGTTCGTAACAGCCACCAACACCGGGTGCCGTTGAAACAGACGCTCACCTGACCCGACGCTCGCGGCCTGCCCCAAGCGGCAGCGCTCACGTACGGTTGACGCATGACGAGCATCGGTGGTGCCGAGATGGTCGACTGGAATCTCGCGGTGGCGACCGCGACCCGACTTGTGCGGCCGGGCCCCGAGGTGAGCCGTGACGAGGCCCGGGCCGTCGTCGCGGAGCTGCGCCGGCATGCGAAGGCCTCGGAGCAACACGTCCGGGGCTTCACCCGGATGGGTACGGACGACATCCACGACACCCCGATCCTGGTCGTCGACCGCCCCGGCTGGGTGCGGGCGAACGTCGCCGGGTTCCGGGAGGTCCTCAAGCCGCTGCTCGACAAGATGCAGGAGCGGCGCGGCAACACCCCCGGGGGCGCGGTCTTCGGGGCGGTCGGCGGCAAGGTGACCGGCGTCGAGCTGGGCATGCTGCTGTCGTTCCTGTCCTCGCGTGTGCTCGGCCAGTACGAGACGTTCGCCCCGGCGACGCGCGAGCTGCCGGCGGGCGCGAAGGGCGGGCGGCTGCTGCTGGTCGCGCCGAACATCGTCCATGTGGAGCGCGAACTCGACGTACAGCCCCACGACTTCCGCCTGTGGGTGTGTCTGCACGAGGAGACGCACCGCACGCAGTTCACGGCGGTGCCCTGGCTGCGTGACCACCTGGAGGGCGAAATCCAGTCTTTCCTGGGGGAGACCGAGGTCGACCCCATGACCGTGCTGGAGCGCATCCGGGAGGCCGCCCAGTCGCTGGCCGGCGGTCGGCCCGAGGGTGAGGAGGACGACGAGGGCCGGTCCCTGGTGGAGATCGTGCAGACGCCCGCGCAGCGGGAGATCCTCGGCCGTCTCACCGCCGTGATGTCCCTCCTGGAGGGACACGCCGACTTCGTGATGGACGGCGTCGGCCCGGACGTGGTGCCGAGCGTCGCGGAGATCCGCGAGAAGTTCCAGCAGCGGCGCGCCAAGGGCGCCTCCCGGCTGGACTCGGCGCTGCGCAAACTGCTGGGCCTGGACGCCAAGTTGAGGCAGTACCGGGACGGCGAGCGATTCGTACGCGCGGTCGTCGAACAGGTGGGCATGGACGGCTTCAACCGCGTGTGGACCTCCCCGAACACGTTGCCGACGAAGACGGAGATCGCCAAACCGGCGGACTGGGTCGCGCGGGTGCACCGCAAGGCCGAGTCGTGAACCGGTCGCGGATGTGGTGAAACGGATTCGGCCTACGGCAGGCGAACGCCCCCGCAATCACCCGTCCGAGGGACCGTGAGCGATGGGTAGGCGTGCGATGCTCGGGGAACGCCCCGGTTCTGTCACCATCTACACACTCTGAGTGACCGAATCTCGGGCCAACCCCCCGAAAACTTCATGAAGGGAACCGGACATGGGTCCCCATCCTGCGGTCGCGGCGATACGCCTGGCGGTCCGCCGCGTCCTCCACGACATCCTCACCGACCACGAGGCCCTGCAGACCGTCGGCGCCTCCCGGCACACCCCGCACGAGCGCCCGCCCTCGCCGCTCGTGCTCGTGGCGTGCTCAGGCGGCGCCGACTCCATGGCGCTCGCCTCCGCCCTCGCCTTCGAAGCACCCAAACTCGGCATCCGGGCCGGCGGCATCACCGTCGACCACGGCCTCCAGGCAGGCTCCGACCTGCGCGCCGACGAGGTCGTCCTGCGCCTGCGAGAACTGGGCCT
>NZ_JAWOAI010000164.1:0-18719 GCF_033194735.1 Streptomyces sp. W16 | reverse complement strand
CTGACCGACTACGCCGCCTGCCGCTGGAGCGGCAAGGCCTTCCTCAGCGACACCCTCGCCGCCCGGACCGGGGCCTGGCGCCCCCTCGCACGCACCTGGCACACCAGCCGTGTGCAGGCGACTCTCGGCGCCTCCGAACTGCTGCCCGCGGTCGTGCCGACGGGAGCCGTGATCGGCGACGTACGCTCCGAGCGGCTGCGGAACGCCGGCGTCCTCAGGCCCGGCGCCCTCGTGGTGGCCGGAGGGCACGACCACCCCGTCGGCGGCTGGGGCGTCCATCAGCTACGCCCCGGAGCCGTCCTCGACTCCATGGGCACCGCGGAAGTCGTCGTCGCGCAGACACATGCTCCGCCCGGCCATGTGCCTGGGGCCGTCGATGTCTCACCCGGCATTCACAACGCCTTCGGAGCCACCGTTCTCCACGTGGAGGAACTCGCCCGGAACGTCGCCTGGGCGTCACAGGATCCGGCCGTGGCCGATGCCCTCGACCGTCTGATCTCCGGCAACGCCACACCCGACGATCATCTGTTCTCGGACACCTTCCACCCCGGCGCGGCGGGCGGCCATACACCCTTCTACGCCCCCCATTCCGCGTCCGACCCGCACTCCAGGGCATCTGCCGTACTCGGCGCACTGGCGCGACGCGGTGGCCTTGCCATCGCCGCCGTACAGGCCCTCGCCGAGCCGGACGCGCCTGTTTACACCGCGGGCGGGTGGGCCCGCTCCCGCGGCTGGCTCGACATCAAACAAGCGGTGACCGGCACAGCAGCCCACGTCATCGCGGAACCAGAAGTAACAGCCGTTGGCGCGGCACTCCTCGCCGCCCGGGCCCTCGACTGGAAACCGTCCGTCACCGCCGCCCTGAACCCCGGGGCAGAGGCAGGACTGCAAGGTGCAACAGCCGGTCGATGAGCGAGCGGGTCACCCCAACACCCACCGCAGGCGCCGGCCATTCAGCAGGCTGCCGTGCTCGCGCCCTCCCCTCTGACGGCCGGACGCGCGAGCACAGCAGCCTCCTATCAGCACGTGAACTGGCAACAGCCACACGCGTGTTCGCTCCAGCGTGCCCACAGCGCCGGTGCTGACGGGCGTGAAGCCGCCGCCCGAGCCACGACAGCGCGCGAACGCCGGACAGCCGTCGACGACCTGGTCGGCCACGTTGCTGTGCTCCGCCGTCTGCCCGCCGCCGCGATCGGCGCAGTGGGCAGAAGCCTGTCCGCGTCGGTGAGGGATACGCCAGCCACCCCCTCCACAACCATGCCGTGCCTACGAAGACAGGTGCGCAGAAGCCGCGGTCGAAGCTCTGGGCGCCACACCGATCCGCGTCGCGAAATGTGTCGCCATCGCCTCCTCGGCGGTCGCTCATTTTCGTAGTTAACAGACTCTTGACGCGGCCGAAAACCAATGCATACAGTCCGGACTGTCCAGGCTGACCGGCCTGTACGTACAAGACTGCGGGACCTTGAGTTCTGGAGCACCTCATGAGCGGATCGAACAGCGCTCAGGCCATCGATCGCATTTCGGCTGAGCCGTACTACCTGCAGCTTGCCGAGCGCATCCGTGACCAAATCTCGACGGGTGCCGTAGCCGCCGGCGACCGTCTGCCCAGCGAGGGCGAACTGGCCGCCACCTGGAACGTCTCCCGTGCCACGGTCCGAGAGGCCCTGCGGTTGCTGGAGGAGGAGGGCTGGGTCGCCCGCATCGCACGGCGAGGGGCCTTCGCCTCGATGCCGCCGCGCCGGGGGTGGCTGTTGCAGGGCCGGGAGGGCTTCTTCGAGAACGAGGTGGCGGGGCACCAGCGACGGGTCACCACCCAGGTGCTGCGTGCCGAGAAGGCGACACTGCCGACGCACTCGGCCGAGGAACTTCACATGGCTCCTGGCAGCGACGGCTACATCCTCGAACGGCTTCGCAAGCTCGACGGCAAGGTGGCGCTCTTCTCCGCCAATTACCTGCCCCCGCTGGTCGGCGAGCTGGTGTCACGCAGCGACGTTCCGGCAGGAGAAGGCTCCCTCAACAACACGCTGAGCAAGGGCGGTTACACGGTCGCGGGCGCGTCCCGCACGGTCGAGGCCGTCACCGCGCGGGGGAAGGTCGCCGACCTGCTCCAAGTCCCGGACGGCGCACCGCTGTTGAAAGTCAGGTCGACCTCGTGGGACACGCACTTGGTGCCCTTCGAGCACCACGAGGTCTGGGTCCGCAGCGACGTGGTGCACGTCGAGATCCAGGTCGGCGCTCCCGCCCCCACCCGGACGGCATCCCCCTCCCCAGAGATCGGCCGGCTCGTCAGCCCCTGATCCGCCCAGACCCCACACGATCCCCCACCCGCCCCGACAGAACGAAGGCGGCAGTTCTGCCCTTCCCGTCCTCAAGGAGAAACTTCCATGCCCCGCACCGGACGTAGACAACTCATCACGGCGACCTTCGTCGTCGGCACCCTGACTGCTGCTGCCGCCTGCTCCGACCCCTCGGCCGGGCAGGACGCCTCGGGCAACACCACGATCACCGTGGCGCTCGCGGCGAACCCTCAGATGAAGACGGCCGAGAGCCTGATCTCCGACTTCGAGCAGAAGAACCCGGGGATCAAGGTCAAGTTCACCACCTTGCCGGAGAACGACCTGCGCCCGGCCGTCACCAAGGACGTCGCCACCAAGGCGGGCCAGTACGACGTGGCCATGATCGGCAGCTACGAGGTGCCTATCTGGGCGAAGAACGGCTGGATCGTCCCGCTCGACAGCTACGTCTCCAAGGACGCGGCATGGGACGAGAACGACGTCCTCCAGCCGATCAAGGACATCGTGTCGGCAGATGGCAAGCTGTACGCCGCCCCCTTCTACGGGTCGAGTTCCTTCCTCTTCTACCGCAAGGACCTGGCGAAGAAGGCCGGGGTCACGATCCCGCAGAAGCCGACCTGGCAGCAGGTCGCGGCGGCTGCGGCCAAGTTGGACGACAAGAAGGACGGCGTCTCCGGCATCTGCCTGCGCGGCCTGCCCGGCTGGGGCCAGAACCTGGCCTCGCTGACGACCGTCATCAACACCTTCGGCGGTCGCTGGTTCGACGAGAAGTGGCAGCCGCAGCTCACCTCGCCCGCAACCGAGAAGGCCGTGAAGTTCTACGTCGACCTGCTGCGCTCGCACGGCCAGCAGGACGCGGCCAAGGACGGCTGGGAGGGCTGCCTGCAGCAGATCACCCAGGGCAAGACCGCGATGTGGTACGACGACACGGTCTTCGCCGGATCCGCCTTGCAGGAGGCCACCGCGCAGGTGAAGAACAACCTCGGGTTCGCGATGGCGCCCGTGGATCAGACCAAGGCGTCCGGCTGGCTGTGGTCCTGGGGGCTGGGCATCACCCAGTCCAGCAAGCACAAGGACGCCGCCTGGAAGTTCATCTCCTGGGCGACCAGCAAGGAGTACATCAAACTCGCCGGCACCAAGGCCGGCTGGGACTCCGTCCCGCCCGGTTCGCGCACCTCGACCTACTCGATCCCGCAGTACCAGAGCGCGGCCAAGTCCTACGCCGATCTGACCCTGGCCTCGATCAACGCCGCCAACCCGAAGCAGCCGACCGTCGATCCGGTGCCCTACACCGGAGTGCAGTACGTGCAGATCCCCGAGTTCACCGACATCGGTGACTACGTCTCGCAGCAGGTCGCGGGAGCCATCGCCGGCACCCAGAGCGTGCAGCAGGCGCTGAAGAAGTCCCAGTCCTACACCGAGTCCGTGGTCAAGAAGGCCGGCTACCTCAAGTAGCCGCAGCTGGGCGGCGTGAGAGGTGCAACAGCCCATCACGCCGCCCGACTCTCAGGAGGAAGTGAGCCATGACCACCATCAGCCAGCCGGCTGTCCCGGTGAAGTCACCAACCCGGCGCGGGTCGTGGAGCCGACGCGCCCCACTGCTGCCGGCACTCGTCATCACGCTCGTGCTGACACAGATCCCGTTCGCCCTGACCATCTGGTACTCGCTGCAACGCTGGAACCTGCTCGACCCCGGCCAGAAGGGCTTCGCCGGCCTCGACAACTTCCGGACCACCTTCGGTGACGACACGTTCTGGAAGGCCATCAAGAACACGGTGGTCCTCACCGGCGGCGCGACGATCGCCAGCATGCTCGTCGGGCTGGTCCTGGCGATGCTGCTGCAGAAGAAGTTCCCGGGGCGCGGCATCGCCCGCACGCTCGCCATCACACCGTTCTTCGTCATGCCCGTGGCGGTCACACTGTTCTGGCGCAGCGCCATGTTCGACCCCTCCTTCGGACTCCTCGGCTGGCTCACCGATTCCGTCGGGCTGCCGCGCGTGAACTGGCTGAGCGAGCAGTCGATGCTCTCCATCATCATGATCACCTCGTGGCGGTGGACACCGTTCGCGATGCTCGTGCTGCTTGCCGGACTGCAGGCGCTGCCAGATGACCAGTTGGAAGCCGCACGCGTCGACGGCGCGAACTGGTGGCAGCAGTTCCGCAACGTCGTCCTCCCGCACCTGCGGCCCTTCCTCGAACTGACCGCGCTGCTGCTCAGCATGAACATCATCCAGACGTTCGGCGAGATCGCCCTGCTCACGGCCGGTGGTCCAGCGTTCGGGACGACCAACATCACCTACTACGTGTACCTGCGTGCGTTCAACTCGTTCGACTTCGGCACCGCTTCGGCATACGGGCTGGTCACGTTGGTGCTCACCATCGCACTCGCGATGCCGGCGCTACGCCTGCTGTCCGGCATCTTCCAGCAGGAGGGACGACGATGACCGCCACGGCCCTGCACCCCTCGAAGAAGAAGCCCGCCTCGCCCGAGCCACACAGCCGCCCGCGCGGGCGCCGGCGTCGACCTGCCAACGACAAGGCCAGTTGGCCCGTGGCCGTACTCGGCTGGCTCGGATCGCTCGTACTCTTCTCGCCGATCGCGTACATGCTGCTCAAGAGCTTCCAGACCGAGACCGACGCGGCGTCGCCCTCCCCCAAGCTCCTGTTCCACCCGACACTGGAGCACTACCGGAGCACGTTCCAGGCCGGCTTCTGGGCGTACGCGGGCAACTCGATCGTCGTCGCGGTCGTCTCGACGGTCCTGGTACTGCTGCTGGCCACGCCTGCCGCGTACGCGCTGTCGGTACGGCCGGTCCGTAAGACGCAGGACGTGCTGTTCTTCTTCATCAGCACCAAGATGATGCCCGTCGCCGCGGGCATCATCCCGATCTACGTGGTGGCCCAGCACCTGCACCTGTTGAACACCGTGGTGGTGCTGCTGATCCTGCACCTAGGCATGAACCTCCCGCTTGCCGTATGGATGATCCGCTCGTTTCTCCAGGAGGTACCCGGCGAGGTACTCGAAGCCGCGGCGATCGACGGGGCCGGCCGGACACGCATCATGCGCAGCATCGTGCTTCCGCTGGTCCGACCCGGCCTGTGGTCAACGGCCCTGCTGTGCTGCGTGTTCTCCTGGAACGAGTACTTCTACGCGGTCAACCTCACGACGACCACCTCCACGCTGCCCCTGTTCATGCAGAAGTTCCTGTCGTTCGGTGAGCTCTACACCGCCCAAGTAGCCGCCGTCGCCACCGTGGTAAGCATCCCCGTCGTCATTCTCGGCTGGGTGTGCCAGCGCAGTCTGGTGCGTGGCCTGTTGTTCGGGGCGGTGAAGTGACGCGTGCGGTCCTCAACTCCCGAATGACAACGCCTTCTCGATCTCCTTGCTGGTGCGGTGTGCCGGACAGCCGTGTTCAGACGCGCGGGCGGATCCGCAGTCCGTGCATGCCGCCGTCGACGGCGAGATCGGTGCCGGTGGTGGAGCCGGAGAGCGGACTCGCCAGGTAGGCGATGGCCGCGGCGACCTCTTCCGCGCTGACCAGGCGGCCCATGGGCTGACGGGCGTTCAGGGCGGCGCGTTCGGCCGCGGGGTCGGCGGCGCTGTCCAGCAGGCGCCCGACCCAGGGGGTGTCGGCGGTACCGGGATTGACGCAGTTGACGCGGATTCCGGAGTGCACCAGGTCGGCGGCGCTCGCCCGGGTGAGGGAGAGGACAGCGCCCTTCGTGGCCGAGTACAGGGCCCGGTCGGGCAGTCCCGCCGTGGCCGCGATGGAGCAGGTGTTGACGACGGCCGCGCTGTGCGAGCGCCGCAGGTGCGGCAGCGCGGCACGGGTCACCCGTACCATGCCGAAGACGTTGACCTCGAAGACGCGACGCCACTCGTCGTCGGGGTTGTCCTCGATCGTGCCCTGGGCGCCGATCCCCGCGTTGTTGACGAGGATGTCGATGCCCCCGAGCCTGCGGGCGGCCTCCTCGACGGCTGTTCGTACGCCGGTGTCGTCCGCCACGTCGGCCTGTATGCCGATGAGGGGTTCGGGCACGTCGTCCGGCTTGAGATCGAGGCAGGCCACGCGCGCCCCACGTGCGGCGAGCAACTGAGCGGTGGCCAGGCCGATGCCGGAGGCGCCACCGGTGACCAGCGCGGTCAGCCCGGCGAACTCGTCCGTGCTCATGTCGTGGCCTTCGCTTCCCACACCGGGCCCTCGGGGTAGCGGTGGGCCGCCACGGAGTCCGGGTGCAGTTCGGCGCTGATACCGGGGGCGGTCGGCGCGAGGTAGTGGCCTTCCCGGATGCGTACGGGATCGGTGAAGTGCTCGTGCAGATGGTCGACGTACTCGATCACGCGGTTCTCGGTGGTGCCGCTGACGGCGACGTAGTCGAACATCGCCAGGTGCTGCACCATCTCGCACAGGCCGACCCCGCCGGCGTGCGGGCAGACCGGGACGCCGAACTTGGCGGCCAGCAGCAGGATGGCGACGTTCTCGGTGACGCCCGCGGTGCGGCTCGCGTCCATCTGGAGGATGTCGAGCGAGCCGGCCTGGAGCAGCTGCTTGAACATCACCTGGTTGTGGGTGTGCTCACCGGTGGCCACCTTCACCGGCGCCAGCGCCTTGCGGATGGCGGCGTGGCCGAGGATGTCGTCGGGGGAGGTGGGTTCCTCGATCCAGTACGGGTCGTAGGGCACGAGCGCCCGCATCCAGTCGATGGCCTGCTGGACGCCCCACGCCTGGTTGGCGTCGACGGCGATCCTGATGTCCGGGCCGACCGCCTCGCGGGCCAGCCGCATCCGGCGCTCGTCGTCCGCGCGGTCGGCGCCGACCTTCAGCTTGATCTGGGAGAACCCGTCGGCGACCGCCTCCTTCGACAGCCGCACCAACTTCTCGTCGTCGTAGCCAAGCCAGCCGGGTGTCGTCGTGTACGCCGGATAACCGTGCTCCAGCAGGTGCGCGGCGCGTTCGGCGCGGCCTGGTTCGGCGCGGCGCAGGATGTCCAGGGCCTCGTCGCGGGTCAGCGCGTCCTGCAGATAGCGGAAGTCGACCAGGTCGACCAGCTGCTCCGGGGACAGTTCGGCCAGCAACTGCCAGACCGGCTTCCCCGTACGGCGGCCGTACAGGTCCCACACGGCGTTCACGATCGCCGCGGCGGCCATGTGGATGGCCCCCTTCTCCGGGCCCAGCCAGCGCAGTTGGCTGTCGCCGGTCAGCCGCCGGGAGAAACCGCCGAGGTCGTTCAGGACCTCTTCCACCGAGAGGCCGACCACCAGCGGGGCCAGCGCACGTACGGCGGCGACCTCCACGTCGTTGCCGCGCCCCACGGTGAACGCGAGCCCGTGGCCCTCGTCACCGCCGCTCGTACGGATCGTCACATAGGCGGCCGAGTAGTCGGGTTCGGGGTTCATCGCGTCGGAGCCGTCGAGTTCCAGAGAGGTCGGGAACCGTACGTCGACCGCTTCCACGGCGCTGATCAGTTCACTCATGGTGACCGGCAATCGCGGCCGGGAGGCCGAGGTGTCGTTTCGAGGTCATGGCAACCACCCATCGTCATGTGTCCATGGCATGCCCGATCTGCAACAGCAACCTTCGGACATGGGATGGATTTTTAGTCTCTGTTCGCCACTGTGTCCATAGCCGAGATGGCAAGAGTCGGATACTTTCGCTCCTGACCTGCGACGTAGACGAAATTTTCGTGATTGCGGCCGTGGTTCAGTCACCCCATGTCTTTCTACGTCATGGGATGTATTGCTACGGTGCCGCTGCGCACGCAATGACGAGGGGACGGCCACGCATGTCACTGACCGACAAGGCCATCGACCGCATCAGGGACCTCATCCAGTCGGGCGAGCTGCTCCCCGGGGCCAAACTTCCGCCCGAGCAACAGCTCGCCGCGGAGCTGGGCCTGTCCCGCAACCTGATGCGGGAGGCGGTGAAGGCGCTGGTCGTCGCGCGGGTGCTGGAGATCCGGCGCGGGGACGGCACCTACGTGACCAGCCTGGAACCGGAGCTGCTGCTGAGCAGCATCGGGTCCGCGGTGGAGTTGCTGCACGGCGACACGTTGCTGGAGCTCACCGAGGTGCGGCGGCTGTTCGAGCCCGTCGCCACAGCGCTGGCCGCCACGCGGATCTCGGCCACCGAGCTCGGCGAGGTGGAGCGGCACCTGGACGCGATGCGGGCGGCCCGCGACGACGTGGAGCGCCTCAACGAGCACGACGCCGCCTTCCACCGGGCCGTGGTCGCGGCCACCGGCAACGCCACGCTGGCCACCCTCTTGGAGGGCATCTCCGGCCGGACGCTGCGTGCCCGTGTCTGGCGGGGACTGGTCGACGACAACGCCGCCGGCCGCACCCTCGCCGAACACGAGGCGATCTACCAGGCGCTGGCCGACGGTGATGCCGTGCTCGCCCAGGCGGCGGCGCTGATGCACGTCAGCACCACCGAGCGATGGCTGCGCGAGCACCTGGCACGGGGCGGCCGGCTCCCCGGGGACGACTCAGCCGTTTAGGCGCTTCCTTCCCCCGGCCCCCCTCCACCCTCTGTCCATTTTCAATCTTCATGTCCCGTTCCCCGGTACCGAATTGCCAGGTCACCGGGCGGGCATGTTCACCTCACTGAGGAGTACCGATGAGATTTCTGCGCGTGGGCCCGGCGGGCTCCGAGCGGCCCGTGGTCCTTGACTCCGACGGCACCGCGAGAGATCTGAGTCCGCTGACCGTCGACATCGACGGTGCGTTCCTGGCCGAGGGCGGCGTGGAACGCGTCCGTGCCGCCGTGGCGGAGAACGCGCTGCCGCACACGGACATCGCCGGTCTGCGGGTCGGCGCCCCGGTCGCACGCCCCGGCAAGGTGGTGTGCATCGGGCTCAACTACGTCGATCACGCTGCGGAGACGGACACACCGCCCCCTGCCGAACCGGTCGTCTTCATGAAGGCCGCCAACACGGTCGTCGGCCCCGACGACACCGTGCTCGTACCGCGCACCAGTGAGAAGACGGACTACGAGATCGAACTCGCTGTGATCATCGGCCGCACCGCGCGCTACCTGGACTCGCCGGAGGAGGCGGACGACGTCGTCGCGGGCTACGCGATCGCCGACGACGTCAGCGAGCGGGCCTTCCAGCACGAGCGGGGCGGGCAGTGGGACAAGGGCAAGTCCTGCGAGACGTTCAATCCGCTCGGCCCCTGGCTGGTCACCCCCGACGAGACCGGCGACCCGCAGGGGCTGGCCATGCGGCTGTGGGTCAACGGCGAACTGCGCCAGGACGGCCACACCAAGAACATGATCTTCGGGGTGCGCCACATCGTCTGGTACCTGAGCCAGTTCATGGTGCTGGACCCCGGAGACGTGATCAGCACCGGCACCCCGGCCGGCGTTGCCTTCGGCGCCAACGACTTCCCCTATCTGGTCGCCGGAGACGTGGTCGAGGTGGAGATCGACCGGCTCGGCCGCCAGCGGCACGTCCTCGGACAGGCCTGATGACCTCCGCGAGCCCGCCCTGGTTCACCGAGCGCGTCCCGCTCGGCCGCTCCGGGGTCACCGTCAGCCGTCTCGGCCTGGGCACCGCACCGATGGCCGGGCTGTTCTCGGCGGTCGGCGACGAGCAGGCCACCGCCATGCTCGACGCCGCCTGGGCGGCCGGTGTCCGCTACTTCGATACCGCCCCGCACTACGGCGCCGGGCTCGCGGAACGGCGGCTGGGATCCTTCCTCGCCGACACCGGCCGCCCGCGCGCCGAGTTCACCGTGTCCACCAAGGTGGGACGGCTGCTCGTGCCGGGCGACGCCGCCCTCGGGGACGAGGCGTTCCACGGCGAACGCGGGCTGGTCCGGGTGCGCGACTACAGCGCCGAGGGCGTCTACCGATCGCTCGCCGAGAGCCTTGAGCGGTCCGGTCTCGAAGCCTTCGACACGGTCCTGATCCACGACCCGGACGACCACTGGGAGGACGCGCTCAAGAGGGCGTACCCGGCACTGGCCCGGCTGCGCGACCAGGGAGCGGTCCGGGCGATCGGCGCGGGCATGAACCAGACGGCGATGCTCACCCGCCTCGTCACCGAGACCGACCTCGACTGCGTACTCGTCGCCGGCCGCTACTCCCTGCTGGACCGCAGCGCCGCCGAGGTGCTGCTGCCGCTGTGCGCCGAGCGCGAGGTGGGCGTCCTGGTCGGCGGCGTCTTCAACAGCGGCATCCTCGCCGACCCGTCTCCGGGCGCCACCTACGACTACGCCCCGGCCCCCGACGAAGTGCTGCGCCGCGCCCGGTCCCTGGCCGAGCGGTGCGCAGCCCACGGGGTGCCGCTGGCCGCCGCCGCGCTGCAGTTCCCGCTGCGCCACCCGGCGGTCACCGGCGTGGTCCTCGGCGCGCGCAGTCCACTGGAGGTCACGGAAAACATCGCGCACGCCACGACGGAGATCCCCGCGGAGTTGTGGGCCGAACTCGACGCCCTGGCGGGGGCCCGGCCATGACACGGATCGACGGTCACCACCACGTCTGGCGGCCCCGGTCCGCGACGCCTGTGGCAGAGACGACTCCGAGAGCGCCCGGGACCGCCTCCGGCCCGAGCCGTCGCCCGCACGACTGGCTGGACGCCCCCGACTTGGCAGCCGTACGCCGTGACTTCACCCTCGACGACCTCGCACCGGAGGCCGCGGCGGCGGGCATCGACCGGACGATCCTGGTCCAGGTCCTCCCCGATGCCGACGAAACGGCGGAGTTCCTGTCCCTGGCGGGGGCGGCGGACCTGGTCGCCGGTGTCGTCGGCTGGGCGGACCTCACCTCGGACCGCCTCACGGACACACTGGCCGCCCTGCGGACGGGCACCGGAGGTGAACTCCTGGTAGGGGTCCGGTACTTGGTGCAGGGCGAGGCGGACCCGGGCTGGCTGAACCGGGCGGACGTCCGGCGTGGACTGGGCAGAGTGGCGGACGCGGGTCTCGCCTACGACCTGCTCACCCTCCCGCACCAACTCCCCGCCGCCATCGCCACCGCACGGGCACTGCCCGAGCTGACCTTCGTCCTCGACCACCTGTCCAAGCCGCCCATCGCCTCCGGCGAACTGCGGCCGTGGGCCGCGCTGATCCGTGAACTGGCCGCCGAACCCAACGTGTTCTGCAAGCTGTCCGGCATGGTCACCGAGGCGGACCGCACCGGCTGGACCGTCGCGGATCTGCGTCCGTACGCCGATGAGGTGCTGGACGCCTTCGGCCCGTCCCGTGTGATGTTCGGCTCCGACTGGCCGGTGTGCCTGCTGGCCGCCTCCTACGAGGAGGTCGTCCGCGCGGCCGAGGAAGTGACCGACCGGTTGACCGCCGCCGAACGTGCCGAGGTCTTCGGCGGCACGGCGGCCCGCGCCTACCGACTGCGGAAGGAAAACCTGTGAAGATACGTCTGGCCTACGGGCAGTCGGGGCTCGACATCGAGGTGGATCCGCGGACGGCGACCGTCGTCGAACCCGTTCACCACGAGGCCGCCGGGGATCAAATGGCCGTACTGCGCGAGGCGTTGCGCTCCCCCGTCGCCGGGCCCCCGCTGCGCGAACGGGTACGACCGGGGCAGACGGTGGCGATCTCGGCCTGCGACGGCACCCGCCCCCAGCCACGCCATCTGATGATCCCCGCCGTCCTCGCCGAACTCGAAGGGATCGTCCGTCTGGAGGACGTGGTGATCCTCGTCGCCACCGGCACCCACCGGGGCAACGGCGAGACGGAACTGCGCGAGATGTTCGGCGACGAGGTCGTGGACGCCGTACGCATCGTCAACCACGACGCCCGCGACCCCGGACAACTGACCTGGATGGGGACGCACGGCAACGGCGTCCCGGTCTGGCTGAACCGTGCGTGGGCCGAAGCGGACGTCCGCATCACCACGGGCTTCGTCGAACCGCACTTCTTCGCCGGCTTCTCGGGCGGTCCGAAACTCGTGGCCCCCGGCCTGGCCGCGCTGGAGACGGTCCTCGTCCTGCACGACGCGGCCCGCATCGGCGACCCGCGCGCCACCTGGGGCAACACCCACGGCAACCCCGTCCATGACGACGTACGGGCCATCGCCGAAGCGACCGGAGTCACCTTCTCGCTGGACGTGGTGCTCAACCGGGACAAAGACATCGTGGCCGCCTTCGGAGGCGATCTGGCGCCGATGCACGCCGCGGCCACGGCCACGGCGAAGCGGATGGCGATGCGGCCGGTCGAGGCGCCGTTCGACGTCGTCGTCACCACCAACTCCGGCTTCCCGCTGGACCAGAACCTCTACCAGGCGGTCAAGGGCATGTCCGCCGCGTACCAGGTGGTCAAACCCGGCGGCATGATCGTCTGCGCGGCCGAGTGCCGCGACGGCTTCCCCGACCACGGCTCCTACCGGGAGGTGCTGGCCTCCGCTCCGTCCCCGCAGGCGCTGTTCGACGACATCAGCGCCCGCACCGAAACCGTGCCCGACCAGTGGCAGGTGCAGATCCAGGCACGTATCCAGTCCGGCAGCCGGGTCGTCATGCACACCGGTTTCCTGAGCGACGCCGAACTGGCCACCGCCCACCTGCGACAGACCCGCGACATCTCGGCCACCGTCGCCGAGGCGCTGGCCGCAGCGGGTCCCGGCGCCCGTCTCTGCGTCCTGCCCGAAGGCCCGCAGACCATCCCGTACGTCGACCGGAGCCGGGCATGAGTGGGGTACTGGACCTGGGCTACGCCCGACTGGACCTCGCCCGCGAGGCCCGGCAGGGACTCCCCGAGGTCGTCTACGGGCCCGGAAAGACGGTCGAGCAGATCAGCGGCATCGTCACCGGGCTGCTGGAACACAACACCGGCCCTGTCCTCGTCACCCGGATCGAGGCGGAGACCGCCGAGGCCGTCATGGCACGGCTGGATCCGGGCGCGCACGACGAGGAGACGCGAGGCCCGGGGCCGTACGACGGTCAGCCATACGACCCGGGAACGTACGACGGGCAACCGCACGGCCCCGCAATGTACGACGCCGAGGCCCGGCTGCTGTGCTGGCGGCCGTCTCCGGCCGGGGACTTCCGCGTGACGGTGGTGGCTGCCGGCACCTCGGACCGGCCCGTTGCCGCCGAAGCCGTCGCCGTGGCCGCCGCCGTCGGCCTGGACACCACCGCCATCCACGACGTGGGGGTGGCCGGCCTCGACCGGATCCTCCAGGTGCGTGACCGGCTCCAGACCGCCGACGCGGTGATCGTCGTGGCCGGGATGGAGGGCGCCCTCGCCAGTGTCGTGGGCGGTCTGGTGCGCGCACCGGTCGTCGCCGTGCCGGTCTCCACCGGGTACGGCGCGTCCCTGGAGGGCGTCACCGCACTGCTCGCCATGCACGCGTCCTGTGCTGCCGGGGTGACCGTGGTCAACATCGACTCCGGCTTCTCGGCCGCGATGGCGGTCCACCGCATCGCCCAAAGCCTTGCGAACGCACAAAGCCGTGTGAGCACACCCGGAGGCGCCCGGTGATCGCCTGGATCAACCCGTTCACCGGGCTGGCCGGAGACATGCTCCTGGCCGCCCTCATCGACGCCGGAGCACCGCTGGACGCGATCCGGGCCTCGATCGCCGCCACGGGTCTCACCGGCTGGGAACTGACCGCCGAGCGCGTCACCGACCACGGGCTGGCCGCCACCCGGGTCCACGTGGACGTCACCGACCCGTGCACCGAGCGGCAGGCCGCCGAAGTCATCCGCCTCGTCTCCCGAGCCACCCCCGAACCTGTCGCCGCCCTCGCGGTCGCCACCGTGACCGCCGTTGCCGAGGTGGAGGGCCGCCTGCACGGCGCCGACCCCGCCACCGTCCACCTCCACGAACTCGGCGGCCACGACACCCTGGTCGACATCGTCGGCGTCGCGGCGGCCCTGCACGCCCTGGGCGTCTCCGACGTCTTCAGCGCACGGCTCCCGCTGGGCAGGGGGCGGGTGACCTCGGCGCACGGAGTACTGCCCTGCCCGGCACCCGCCACACTGGCGCTGCTCTCCGGAGCGGCCGTCATGGGAAGCGATCTGCCCGGCGAAACGGTGACGCCCACCGGCGCCGCACTGCTGCGCGCGCTCGGGGCGCGGTACGAACCCCCGCCCCCCATGGCCCTGGGCCGCACCGGGTACGGGGCGGGCACCCGCCGCCTGCCGGACCGGGCCAACGTCACAGCGGTGACCCTGGGAGTCCCCACCCCGGCAGCCGCGCGTCAGGACCCTCCGGCGGAGGACGTCGTCGTTCTGGAGACCAACCTCGACGACGTCACCGGCGAGATCCTCGGACACACCATCACCCGAGCGATGGAGTCCGGTGCTCTCGACGCCTGGGTGACACCCGCCGTGATGAAGAAGAACCGTCCGGCGCACGTGCTGCACGTCCTGACCACCCGACAGGACGAGCGTCGGCTGCGCGACCTCGTCCTGTCGGAGACCGGCAGCCTCGGCATCCGCCGCGTCGACGCCACCCGCACCGCGCTGCCGCGGGACTTCGAGACCGTGCACGTGGACGGCCACCCGGTTCGGATCAAGCACGGTCCGCACGGCGCCAAACCCGAACACGACGACCTCGCCTCCGTCGCCGCGGACCTGGGCATGCCCCTCCGGACCGTCGCGGCACGCGCACTCGCCAAGAGCGGCCGGGTCGCCGCCCCTCAGCACACCGACCTTCTCGCAGGAGGACAACCATGACCGTCACAGACGAGGGAGCGGCCGCACTCGCACACGCCGACGCGCTCGCCGACCGGCTTCTGGACCGCATGCGCGTCATCGGCGCCGTCGCCGTGGCCTATTCGGGCGGCGCGGACTCCGCCCTCGTGCTCGCCGCCGCCGTACGTGCCGTCGGCCCGGAGCGGGTTCTCGCCGTCACCGCCGTGTCGGAGAGCCTGGCCGCCGGTGAACTGCCGCACGCCCGCCGCCTGACCACAGACCTCGGCGTCACTCATCTCACCCCGCACACCAGCGAACTGACCCGTCCCGGCTACCGCGCCAACGGCCCCGACCGCTGCTACTTCTGCAAGTCCGAGGTCCTGGACACCATCACCGTGCTCGCCCACGACCACGGATACGAGCTGGTGGCCACCGGCACCAACGCGGACGACGCCCGGGACCCCCACCGCCCAGGCATCAGGGCCGGCCGGGAACGCGGCATCCACACCCCGCTCCTCGACACCGGCCTGACCAAGGCGGAGGTGCGCCTGCTGAGCAGGCACTGGTCACTGCCGACCTGGAACAAACCCGCGACACCCTGTCTGGCCAGCCGCATCCGCTACGGCATCGAGGTCACCCCGCACCGCCTGGCCCGCGTCGACCGGGCCGAGACCGCGGTACGCGCGCTCCTGACCGACGCCGGACTGGCAGTGACCGACCTCCGGGTCCGCGACTTGGGTGACACCGCCCGCCTGGAAGTGGACGCCTCGCTCGTCGACCGGATCTCCGCGCTCCCCGGGCTCGCGGGGGCACTCTCGGACGCGGGCTTCGCCGAACTGCCCCACCAGGTGGAGCCCTTCCGATCAGGACGGCTCAACTCCGAGACCTCAGGCCTTGGCGCGGCGCCCCGCTCGACAGCGGATCGGCCCGTCACGTGAGGCGTGTCGTCGTCGTATGACGTCGTCCCCCAGTGAGGACCCGTTCGCTGAACCGATGGTCCAGCGCTGAGTGCGCGCATTGCAGTCTGTCGGCATCGACTGAAAAGTGGTCGACGAGCGGCCTGGGGAAACCTCACCCCGCGTTCCCGTTCGCATCGCCTGCAAAGGCATCGAGTTCAGCGAACGGCTCGGCAGCCGCTGGTGGGATATCGAGCGGACTATGTCCTCTCCCCTCACCCGCGGGGGTGGTCCCTGATGCGTGTGGATTGCGCGGGGTGCCCGCCTTCTGCCCCCGCTCGCGGGGAACATCCCCGTGTCATGCGCAGCCTGTACGCCAGCGTTCCCTACTCTCCGCACCCACAGAGACAGTCCCGATCCCGGGAACTTCCGACGCGCTGAAGCAGAGGGTCTCTGTCTGCGGAAGAAGGCCCTCCACCCACCAAGATCTGGACCAGGAGCGGACCAACTCCACCTCACGTGCGGCAATTTCACTCATTTCTACAGATCAGGGGCCGTCGGACTCGTGTACCACCAGCAGACCAAGAACCTGCTGACGGTTCAGCCCCTCGACACCAGTCCCACGTCGGCCCGAGGCGTCGACAGTCCCTAGATCCCTCTTAAAATTGCAGGTCAACAGCTACTAAGGCATTATTAAGCCGCTACGGACTCCCCGCGCGATAACCATCCGCCCCCGCCTGACATCGCGCCTTCACCCGCTTCGGAAAAGCGCACGAGCCGGGAAGAACCAACCCGCCAGCGGCAACCTTCGCCGCCCCAAGCGCCGCACGACTCTGCGGCGTCCCTAGCGGCGTACAGCATGGACCCCCTTGTCGACCGCCGGGACGCCTCCGGCCCGCAGGACGGCGACCAGTGCGCGCGATCGAGCGGCACCGATATGCAGGCATTTGCGGAGTGTTTCCGCAGAAATCGGCCGCCGGTGAGTCTGCCAGTGCCGGGCGTCTTCCACCCGAGCCCGGTCCAGAAGATCATCGGTGGCGTCGTCCCAGCTGCCGTATTCGGCCACCGGCACGCCGTACAGTCGCTCTCCGGTGCGGCCGAAGCTGCTGCGTGGCAGTGTCGTCACATCGTCAGCTCGGATACCGCTGATGGCCTGCAGCAGGCCGGGGCCGACCTCGGCCCAACCGATCAGCAGCAGCGGGCCCACGGCGTCGAAAGCCGCGCGCCCGTACGCGCCCGCGAGCAGCGGCTCGGTGACGTTGAGGGCGAGGGTGAGCAGACTGGCCAGAAGCAACAGCCTGCGGGCCGGGCGCAGCGCGGTCTCGGGGGCGCCGTAGAGGGCGAGATACCGGATCGCCAACAGCAGCGCCAGGACCGAAAGGTCCACGGCGGGTGCCACGAGCGGGGCCACCCATGCGGACACGCCCAGCCGCAGAGCCAATGTCCAAACGTTGCCGAAGCCGAACAGGAAAGCGAGGCCAACCACCACTCCCGTGATCGCGGTAACAGCACGGAAGGCCAGCTGCTGCTCACGTACGGCACCGCGCCGCGCGAGGAGCTCACCAGGTTCAGACATGATCACCGACCCCGAACCGCTGATGGGTTTCCTGGGCGCGTTCGGCAGCGGCGCTGGCGCCGTAGCGGCGGGGCATCTCCGGCGACGTCCAGCCGAGCAGCAGCATCAGGTCGCCGGTGTCGCCGCCGGCGCGCTTCCACTCATGGGCAAAGGTGTGCCGCCACCGGTGCGCGTGCAGCTTGACCAGTCCGGCCTCAAGGCCCCGCCGCTTGAGCATGATCTTGATGCCGTTGGGGGCGAGCGGGCGCATCCCGCGCTCGGCCAGCCACAAGTCCGGCAAGTCAGCCGCCTTGTGCTTGGCACGGGCCCGCAGGTAACGGCTGACGGCCCGCGCGGTCCTCGGCCCGAAGCGCACCCGCCGGTCCTTGCTGCCCTTGCCGTGGAAATGCACCGACTCGGTGTGCATGTCGACGTCGTCGAGCAGGAGGTTGCCGACCTCGGACAGGCGTGCACCCGTGTTGCAGTACAGGCGGATGATCGCCTCGTCCCGCAGTTGGGCGAACTGCCTGCCCTTGCACGTAGCCAGGACCTTCGTGGTCTCGTCGCCCCGAATGACGGGGATCAGTTTCTGCGGCATCTTCGGCTGCCGGACCCGCTCCATCGGCGAGCGGTCGATCTCGCCCTCGTCGAGCATCAGCCACTTGAAGAACTGCTGCAGTGCCTTGTGTTTGTTCAGCGCCGTCGACGCCGACCGCGTCTCGATCATCCACGCCTGGAACGCCTCAATGTGCGCGCGGCTGATGTCGGTCGGATCCTCGGCCGCGTCGTCGGCCTCCGGGTCCGGCGAGTACTCCCCCAGGTAGCGGCCCAACTGGGCGGCCGCCAGCAGATAGTTGTAGCGGGTGGTCTCCGGATAGTTCCCCGCCCGCAACGAGCGGTCCCAGTCCCGCAGAAACCCCGACCAGGTCTTCGACAGACCCGCAGTGATCTTGTCCAGGTCCAGCAACGGCATTTCGCCGGCCTCCGAGTAAAGGTGCCGATGAGCGGCATGCTCAACCTCGAAGATCGGAAACGACCCATACGAAAAGGGCCCCCGCAGGCTCTCGCCTGCGAAGACCCTTCGCACTGTCGGGACGACAGGATTTGAACCTGCGACCCCTTGACCCCCAGTCAAGTGCGCTACCAAGCTGCGCCACGTCCCGGTGCGCTTTCCTGCGGTGAACCGCGTGATCGCGCGAACAGCAGCCTACCCCACGCCCGGGGGTGCGCCGAAGCCGGTGCCTGGCGCGGGACAATCGTCGTATGAGCGACACATCCTCGGACGGTGCGGACGGTACGCGGGACCGGGACGGTGCAGGGCGGGCGCGCAACGCCCGGCCCCGGGACGGGCTCGGGCGGCCGCTGCCGTATGGCGCG